>JAPXMM010000098.1:0-9517 GCA_033809015.1 Bacteroidales bacterium | reverse complement strand
ATTTATATACTTGTCTACCATTTCTTTTACCAGCTTTGATGACATTTTCACTTCTACAGTCGGGACAGATAGCTGCGGTAGATTGGATTTTTACTTTTTGGTAATCTACTGCATTAGCATTGTTATTGACTAAATATTGATATAGCTGATCTAAAAAATCTCGCTTATGATCCTTGGGTAGAGCCAAGTATTTATCAATGTTTTCTAATAATTCCTTCATAATTATAAAATTTGAGCAAAATTAATAAATATTATTGAAATATTAAACGTTTTAAAATATAACATAAAAATGTTAAAATACTTCCTCCCCACATCTTAAATCCTACACCTTATTCATTTATTCTGAAACTTTTTTAATTATTAAGACAAAATTTATCAATTATTTATTATTGTTTGGTAAATAGCTTGTTGGACTTTTGTTCTAATAGAATTTTTAGAAATTTTTGTATTTCTAGCAGTCGGATATACTCTGTTTGATAGAAAGATGTATATCAAATCATATTGTGGGTCTACCCAAAACATCGTACCAGTGAATCCGTAATGTCCATAGCTAGATGGTGAAGCTAATTCACATGCGGGACTTTCTTGACCATTTAATGCAGGTTTATCAAAGCCTAATCCTTTTCTATTTTTATCGAAATATACTGATGTGAATTTTTGGATTGTTTCTTGTTTTAAAAATTTTACTCCCCCATATTCTCCATTATCTAAAAGCATTTGTAGTATTATTGCTATGGATTCTGCATTGCCAAAGAGGCCAGCATGACCAGAAATACCTCCTAATAATGCTGCATTGCCATCATGCACATATCCCCATATTAGTTGTTTTCTAAATATGCTGTCATATTCTGTGGGTGCTATTTCTTTTTTATCATATTTATTTAATGGCACATAGCATAATCTTTTAATATTTAATGGATAATAAAAATTTTGATTTATATATTCATCTAGTCTCATTTTAGTAATATTCTCGATAGCGAATCTCAATAGTATAAAACCTATATCAGAATATACAACTCCTACATTAGGATTAGGTTTAATGTTTTTCTTTAGATAATTAATTATGCTATCTTCTATGGTTTTATTAACAAATATACTATCTGCTACTTGATAATAATTTGTATTAAGAATTTTAGAATATAGTTCTGGATATTTTGTAGGATTATAAATTTCAAAAAAATTGATAAATGGTGGAAGGCCAGCAGAATGTGTCATAATGCGATCTATTTTAATTTTCCCAATATTTGTATTATGTAGTTCTGGAACATATTTATAAATCGGAGCTTGCAAATCTATTTTCCCTTCTTCATATAATTTCATTATGGCAAGTGTAGTAGCTAATGGTTTGGTTAGTGATGCCAAATCAAAAAGTGTGTATCTATTTATTTTTGCTGCTTGTGTGTCGTATGTTTCTTTGCCAAATGTTTTGTAATAAATAATTTGTTTGTCTTGGATAGCCAATACTACTGCACCAGGGAAAGTACTATCTAGTATAGCTTGTTGCATTATTTCATCTATAGCAGCGATATTCCCTAATGGAGGATTATTAAATTTTATAATATTGGACAAAGTATTTGTATGTATACCTAGTCCTTTATAGAAATGTTCATTTATTGCAATTGGTAAACTCCCTTCGAATGTGCTATTACCAACTAATTTTTCTGTTAACATTGAGATTGCAATCGAATCAATGTCGTAGGTAGTTGTGATAGCAGAGAAGTTGTTAGGATTTTTAAATTTAGCTAAAATAAATGGTTGTCCTATGATATTTAAAATTATTTTATATTGATTAGATAATTTTTCTAGCCAATCAATAGTTAGGCTATCTCTACCATTATTATTATTCATAGAGCCTACGAATAAATTTACTATGAGTAAATCATATTTATTTAAATTATTTTTTAATAATGTAGTATCTTTGAGTGAATAATTATCAAAGTAGAAATATCTAGACCATATTGAATCTACATAACGTGGTTTATTATTTACAATATTTAGCATAGCTACTTTGCCATAATCATATTTGAGAGGAATGGCATTCTCATTTTTTAATAAAGTTATAGCTTTTGAGTATATAATTTGAGATAAACTATCTATTTCATTATTGAATAAATTTATATATTTGCTAGTGAGATAATGTTTATAATTATTTAGGGGAAATTCACTAATAATAAAGTATTTTGCTATTAAAATTTTTTTAACTTTATTTTCTATTTCTATTGAATCAATTTTTTTTTCTTTAACGGCTTTTTTAATTATAGACACTACTTTGTATGGATTATCCGGTAAAAGAAGAACATCTATGCCAGATTTTAGAGCATTTATTATCATAGAGTCATATGGCAGCTTAGCTAAAGCTTTCATATTTAGGGCATCAGAGAAAACTAATCCATTAAAATGCATAGTATCTCGCAATAAATTTTTAGTAATTTTGGGATTGACAGTGGCTGGCAGGCTATCATGTGTATACGCTGGATAGCTAAGGTGCCCGACCATTAAAAAAGGAACATTTTTACTCGTGAAGTATGTAAAAGGTAATAAATGTTTAGATTTGAAAACATCTATTGACATGTTTAGCAATGGTAAATTATAATGTGAATCAGTAATAGTATTACCATGACCAGGGAAATGTTTAATCACAGGTAGCACATTATATTCATTTAGTCCATCAATAAATAATTCAGCTCTTTTTATTACTTCTAAAGGGTCATCTGATATTGCTCTAGTGCCAATAACTGGATTAAGTGGCTCGTCATTTATATCTAAAATAGGAGTAAAGTTAATAGGTATCGATGCTAATGAGAAATGTTTACCAATGATATTCCCATAATAATAAAATAAACTATCATCATTTGTAGCACTTATTGTCATAAATCTTGGAAGTGATTTGAAATTGGTAAATCTCATACCCAATCCCCATTCTCCATCCATTGTAAATATTATAGGTGGTTTACCACATTTATCTGATATTTCTCTTAGATTTACATAGTCTTGAGAACTCATTTTTAGTAAAATTATTCCACCTGGGCATAATGTATCTAATTGATTTTTAAATCTTTTATATATTCCCTTATCATTTGCATCTATTCTAATTCCTTGAAATATCAACTGTGCTATTTTCTCATCCCAACTGAGTTTAGATAAATAATGTTTTGCATATAAATTTGCTTCTCTGTTATTCCAGTCTATCTGTGCTATTAAAAAATTATTTAAAATAATAAATAATATCAGAAAATAAAAACATTTTTTCATTTGTCGCAATTTTGTAGTTTACAAGTCCAATATTGATTTGCAAATATATAAAAATATTAGTATTTTGTAAAAATGATTTTTTTATTAGTTTTTTGATTTCCCTCTAAAAGATTAATTTTGCAAAAAATTTTAAAAAAATGGCATACGTTACTAAAGAGAAATTATTTTCTAAAGAATGGTTTAAAGCATATAGTTACATTTTACTGGGAACATTTATAATGGCAGTAGGATTTATAATGTTTATTTCTCCATATAAATTTGCTCCAGGGGGCGTGTATGGAATATCAATTATTTTACACCATTTATTTAATTTTCCTCTAGGTATTACAGGGTTAAGCATAGACATACCATTGATATTAATAGGGATGAAGATATTAGGTGCTAAATTTGGTGTAAAAACTATAGTTGGTTCATTGTCTTTGTCTGGATGGATTTCACTATTAGAGTTTACTTGGGGTTATGAGCCATTATTAAAAAATGATCCATTAGTTTCAGCTATTTTTGGAGGAATAATATTAGGTATTGGGCTTGGATTAATATTTAAATCTAAAGCTACATCAGGTGGTACAGATATCATCGCTATGATATTAAATAAATATACTCGCATTCCAGTAGGACAATTGTTAATCATTGTTGATTCAATAATTGTTTTAGCAGGTTTGATAGCTTTTGAAGATTGGCGTATCCCTTTTTATTCTTGGATAATAATTTATCTCACAGGCAGAGTAATAGATATGATCATAGAAGGTGTAAGTTACGAAAAAGCTTGTTTAATTATATCTGATAAAACTGAAGAAATAAAAAATAAAATCCTTTTAGATTTAGATAGGAGTGGCAATTTGATTCCAATAAAAGGTCTATATTCTGGTAATGACAAACAAATGATTATGACCGTTGTCAATCGTAGAGAGGTAGAAATGCTAAAAAGTTATATTAGACAAATAGATCCACAAGCTTTTATGACAGTCGTAGATGCTAGTGAGGTTATCGGGCAAGGATTTAAAAGTATTGATGAAGCAGTGATTACAAATTAGATTTCTTAGTTTTTTTTAATAAATTAAACGGTGATTAATTTAAATTTAACTCAAATTAATCACCGTTTTGGTTTAATGACTCCGGGGGGACTCAAACCCACAACCTTCTGATCCGTAGTCAGATGCTCTATTCAGTTGAGCTACGGAGCCATTTTGTATTGCAAAATTATAAAAAAATTATTATTTAGCAAATAGATTTTATAATTATGATTTAATTTATTTTTACGAAATTTGCAAATTAAAAAAAAGCAATATCTAATAGTGAAAAAATATATTAAAATTACACCGAAACAATTATTTAGAAATTTTAGACATCCCTATTTATTGATTTTACGAAGAATAAATAATTTAGAGGTTATATTTTCTATTTATTTGACTAGACTGAAATTTTTATTATTTCTAGCCTTATTTATATTAATATTGATTATCTTAACAACTATTTTAATAGCATATACACCTCTCAGGCAATATATACCTGGCTATGGTGATATCAAAGAAAAAGAAATGGCATATAATCTAGCCAAAAAAACTGATAGCCTTGTTGATGTTTTAGAACAAAGAGAGGTTTATTATAAAAATTTGCATACTCTATTAATTACATTAGATACTAACTACAATAAAACTTTAAAAGCATTTTATTATAATCCCGAAAATTTGAATTTAAATAAAATTAAATTATCTCTACCGCTGAGTAGTATTCAAATAACAAAAAAATTTAATGAAAATCCATCTCCTAAATCCATCAGGTTACTTACAAAAGCCTCTGAAAACATTAAAGCTATGAACGAGGGAATAGTTATAGATACTAGTTACATTGCTAGCCTTGATGCCAAGCAAGTAATCATACAACATAAAAATAATATGATTTCAATATATAAAAATTTAGCCAAAGTAAATGTAGGTATAGGTACCAATGTGAAAACCAATGAAATCATAGGTGTAGCAAAGCCTACAAGTTCTTTTATAGAAATATCAGTATTTTTAAATGGTGATGCTGTAAATCCAGAAAACTTTTGGCAATGAGTGAAAAAATACGTATAGCAATATTAGGCTCTACTGGCTCTATTGGTAGACAAACTTTAGATCTTATTAGAATGTTTCCTGATGTATTCAGTGTAGAAGCACTAACTGCTAATGATAATGTAGATCTACTCATCAAACAAGCATTAGAATATCATCCTAATACTGTAGTTATCAATAATGAAACTTTATATTTAACTCTAAAAGAAGCGTTGAAAGACACTGATATTAAAGTATTTGCTGGTGCTGAATCTATCAATCACGTAGCTGAAAGTGAAAACATAGATGAGCTAGTAATAGCTTTGGTAGGCTTTGCCGGGTTACAACCTACATTGAGAGCAGCTAAAGCTGGTAAAAGAATGGCATTAGCTACTAAAGAAGCCTTAGTCGTTGCTGGAGAGTTAGTATTTAAAGCTATTAAAGATGGTAATGCTTCTATAGTGCCTATAGATAGTGAACACTCTGCAATATTTCAATGTTTGCAAGGAGAAAATTTAAATACTGTAAGCAAACTTATTTTAACTGCTTCTGGTGGTCCTTTTAAAAATCGTCATGCAGAAGATTTCGATTTCATAACTATTGATGAGGCTCTATCTCATCCAAGTTGGCAAATGGGAGACAAAATTACCATTGATTCTGCTACTATGATGAATAAAGGGTTCGAAGTGATAGAAGCTCATTGGCTCTTTGGCATTAGCCCAGAAAATATTGACGTTGTTGTACATCCCGAGTCTATAATACATTCGATGGTTACATTTGTAGATGGCTCTATAAAAGCACAGTTGGGAATCCCAGATATGAGAATACCTATTTTGTATTCTCTTACTTATCCTTACAGATTGCCTACTAATATTGCTACTCCAGATTTTATTGAGCTACATTCTCTTACTTTTGAGAAACCAAATTTGAAGCTTTTTCCACATTTACAATTAGCCTATGATATTTTGAAAGTAGGTGGCATAATGCCTTGTGCTCTTAATGCTGCTAATGAAGTCGCCGTGAGAGCTTTTTTAAATAAAGAAATTAAATTTAATCAGATGTATCAAGTAATTGTGAAAGCATTAGAAACAGTTAATCTTGCTCCTATATCAGATCTAGAACAATTGATAAATATTGATGAAGAAGTTAGACAAAAAACAAAAGAAATCATAAAACAAATAAAATAAACTTATGGTAGTTTTGATTAAAATCATTCAATTACTTTTAGCGCTGAGCATCTTAGTCTTAGTACATGAATTTGGACATTTTTTATTTGCAAAAATTTTTAAAGTAAAAGTAGAAAAGTTTTATATCTTTTTTGATTATAAATTTAGCTTATTAAAATTTAATTATAAAGGAACTGAATACGGCATCGGATGGATACCATTAGGAGGTTATACTAAGATAGCTGGTATGGTAGATGAAAGCATGGACACTGAACAACTAAAGAAAGAACCTCAACCGTGGGAATTTAGAAGTAAAAAAGCCTGGCAGCGTTTTCTAATATTATTCGGTGGTGTCCTTATGAATGTCATTCTGGCTATAATTATCAATATTTTTATATTATGGAATGTAGGTGAGCAATATTTACCAAATTCTTCGTTGAAATATGGATTAGCTATTGATAGCACTTTTCAGGCATTAGGTTTGAAAAACGGCGATTTAGTCATCGCCATTGATGACCATCCAGTTAATTCATTTACAGAAATTATACCTACCTTACTTTTAGAAAAAGGAAATACTATCGTCGCAAAACGTGAAGATACCACTGTATCTATTGCTGTACCTTCAGATTTTTTGAATAAACTGATAAAACAAGATGAGCCTGTACTATATTTTTTGCCTCGTTTCCCTTTTATTATTGATTCTGTAGCTACTAATAGTGCAGCAGCGGAGGCTGGTTTACAAAAAGGAGATCATATTATAGGTATTCAAGATTCCTTGATACCTTATTTTGCAGATATTAAAGCATTATTACAAAAATATAAAAATCAAGAAGTTACTCTTTGGGTTTTGAGAAATAATGATACATTAACTCTAAACGTAAATGTACCTTCTACTGGAATTATCGGTGTAGTGCCTGTATCAGATTTATCTAAATTTTTTGAAATACAATCTTTTAAATATTCTTTTTGGCAATCTATACCTAAGGGATTTAGTAGAACCTGGGAAGTTTTGGCTTCGTATGTGAAACAATTAAAATTAATATTCTCAAAAGATGTAAAAGGTTATGAAGGATTAGGTGGTTTTATAACAATGGGAAAAATTTTCCCTGGCCAATGGGATTGGTTAGCATTTTGGAATTTAACTGCATTTTTGTCGATAATGTTAGCTGTTTTGAATATTATTCCTATTCCAGGTTTAGATGGAGGACATATTTTATTTGTATTAGTAGAAATGATTACTCGTCGCAAACCATCTGAGAAATTTTTAATAGCTGCTCAATATATTGGGCTGATATTACTTTTAGCTCTTGTAGTCTATGCTAACCTCAATGATGTCATTAGATTATTTAGATAATTTAATGGTAAATAATAGATTTTTACTAAAAAATTAATTTTAATTAAGCGTTTAATTAATAACAAATTTATTAATGAGAATGTAAAAAACTAATTATATTTCTTATAAAAACTTTTCTTTTTCAGCCAAAAAAAAGAAATTGCAAAAAAAGTCTCCGCTGGGGAAATGATTTGATAAAACTACGCAAATCACCTCTCGGGGTTTACAAACTCGCAAGCTAAAGCTTGCTCAAACAGTGTAAACCCTTTTGTCCAAACCTGCTTGCTTGTTTTATGACAAATCATTTCCCAATGCGGGTTTTACAAAACCTGATGGATGAGTTTTGAGCTTACATAGAGTTTCGTTGGGAGATGAATAATTTGCCGAAAGGCAGTATTTGGAGAGTAATTTTCATTTGATAAAATTAATAATTTTTTACCATATTATTAGCCAATATACTATCAACCCAGCATTTTCAGATACTGCATAACCTCTCGAACATCCATTTTCAACATAATCAAATAGTGGATGATAACTTGTCAATAAACTATCGGGTAAAAATTTACCTAGCTTTGTTTCTATTATATAATATGTTAAATCGTCTTTTATATCTTTATAATCAAACATTAAATTATCTGGATCTAACCAAAAAATATAATTAGGTAAAGGTGGATTATATTTTATACATTCTAAAAATTTTGTTGGGATTGTATCCTTATCTACTGGATAATAATTTATACATGAATCTTTTATTGAAAATTTAGTTAATTTTTTTTGCTCAAATTCTTCTATGTATTTTTTTATTTTATTTTCTTTAATAAAAATTTTTATCTGAAGAGCACTATTACCAGCTGGACATGGATATGAAACTGAATATTGTTTAATTATTTTTTCATTAGGAAAATGATTATATAAAGAAGAATCAGTAACATATCTTAAAACTTCTTTATAAGGTATTAACCTATTATTTTCATTTAATGAACAATTTTTGAGAATTATTTCAATAAGAATTATTGTAAATAGTAATTTCACACCTTTCATACTAAAAATTACCTTTATATTTTTGTAAAAAATTATATTTAGAATCTAAATTTGTCCAACCATAATATATTTTTTCATCTACCCAATTAAATCTTCCACTACCCATTGCATTACCAATATTCAGAATATTATTTAAGGTATTTTTTAAACCAGAACGTTTATCATTAGCATAATTTAATTTATATCTTGAATATATTTCTGATGATAATGCCCTATTATAAGGTTCAAATCCCAATCTTTCACCTAAACTGTAAGTATTATTTTCTTTTTTAGTATATGTTATCCCTTCAAATATGTACATTGAATATCCTGATTCGGCAGACTGACCTGTCCCAGGCATTCCTGGAATAATTATATTTTGACTAAATTCATATATAAATAAAGTGTTGGGGACTTGCTTATATCCCATCTTATTCATAAATTCTTTTGATTTTTCTCCGAATCCAAAAGACTCTACATTAGAAGGAGTAGAATTATTATTACCATAGAATGCATCGCACACTTTATTAGGAGCACTACCAAACATATAATCCTCTCCTAACCATTCCCAACCATTTCCTAAAGCAGATGCATCATCTTTTCCTAACCATGACACATACATCACTTCACCTGTTTCAGTATTTTGAAACCAATCTATATTTTCTAGCATGCCTGTTGGGTCAGTATAGCTCAATGGATTATTAAAGCCATAC
>JAPXMM010000097.1:0-9542 GCA_033809015.1 Bacteroidales bacterium | reverse complement strand
TTATAATTATGGATAAGATATTTGAAGAATCAACCGATGTCTTTGCTCTCACTAAAGAACAGGCTCGCATATACTATGACAATTTATATAATAAATTGAAAAATGAAGGCAAAGATGTAGTCGATTATCAAGAGCAGAAAGCCATGTCTACCGGTATACTTTGTCCAGATTGCAATAGCAGTCATGTGATAAAAAATGGCTTGCAAAATGGAGTACAAAACTACATGTGTAAAAATTGTGGCAGACAATTCAGAGTAACCACTGGCACCTTTATGTATGGCATTCACCACAAAGATAAAATGCTAGAATACATAAAATGTATGTCAGCAGGAATGACATTGAGAGAATGTGCCAAAAATGTAGGTATTTGTCTGCAAACAAGTTTCTTTTGGCGACACAGGATATTGTGTGCTATGCAGTCATTTGAAGATAATGTTAATTTCTTTGGAGTAGTTGAGTTAGAGGAGCTTCTAATGAATTATTCTGAAAAAGGCAAAAAGAAACGTGATAAGAAAGAATTAAAAAAGTTGAAGAAAAAGAAACTAACAAAAGTGGCAGTATTAGCTGCCACAGACAGGAGTGGAAACATTTTGTTCAAAAAATTAGAAGATGAACGAGTGCAGGCTGATCATGTAGCTGATTTTCTAAAATCACGAATATCTGAAGATTCGGTTGTATGTGGCAGCGATAAAAAAGCTTTTGAGACAGTAACTGCAGAGCACATTAAACACAAAGAGATAACTTCTAATAAAAAGAAAAAGGATGGCATATATAGTGTATCCACTGTTCATAAGAAGATTACAAATTTTGTTAGCTGGATATATTACAAGTTTCGTGGAGTAGCTACGAAGTATTTAACAAACTATATAATGTGGTTTGTAGTGAAGGGAAAGTATCTGGCGGATAAGATTATAGAAGATACAGGGAGGCTATTGAATTTGGCGGCGTCGGATAGGCGAGCATGGGAGCGGTACAGTGATTTGATGTCTAAAACATATTTATTCTATAACATTTAAATATTTTCTTACTACCCCCTTTTAAAATTTTACCCTTACACTTCCATAATTGTTTATTTTAAAATTTTTTTTATCTTTGTTTATTGTTTAGCTTAAAATATAAATTACAGGATTATGACTTATAAAATTTTAATAACAGGTGCTAATGGGCAATTAGGGTATGAGCTTAAAAAAATATTATCTACAAATAGTAGTTACGAATTATATTTCACAGATATTGATACATTAGACATCACTGATAGTACTGCTGTTAGCAATTTTTTTAAAAATTTAAAAATTGATTTTATTATAAATGCAGCAGCATATACAGCTGTAGATAAGGCTGAACTTGAAAAGGATAAAGCAGAAAAGGTTAATGTAACTGCTGTTAAAAATTTAGCCGTTTATGCAAAAAAATATAATTCTAAAATGATACATATCTCTACTGATTATGTATTTAATGGTAATAAGTCATTCCCGTATGTAGAAACTGATGAAGCTCATCCATTAGGATATTATGGGTATTCCAAGCTATTGGGTGAAAAAGAAATGTTAGCTATAGCTCCTCATGGAGCTATCATTAGAACCTCATGGTTATATAGTACTCATGGCAATAATTTTGTTAAAACTATCATTAATAAAGCTTCTGTAGATAATCAAAAATTACAAGTAGTTTTTGATCAAATTGGTACACCGACTTATGCTAGAGATTTGGCTAATTGCATTAATTTATTAATACAAAATTTTGATTTAGATGATTTGGAAATTTTTCATTTTTCTAATGAGGGAGTAGCATCGTGGTATGATTTCGCTCATGCCATTTTGAAAATTAGTAAAATTGATAAAAATATTATACCAATAGAAACACAACAAATTAAACAATTAGCTGAAAGGCCTAAATATAGTGTGATGAGTAAAAATAAAATTAAATCTACTCTAAATATTACTATACCACATTGGTGTGATTCATTAATAGATATGATTAATAATTTAAAATAAATAATTATATGAATGCAAAAAATATTGAACCCCAGATTTTAGAAAAAATTAATAATTGGCTATCACAGCCGATAGATGAAAATGATAAACTATGGATATTAAACAATTTAGAAACTAATCCTCAAGAGTTAGAAGAAGCTTTTTATCAAGATTTAGAATTCGGTACTGGCGGGCTGAGAGGTATCATAGGTATTGGGTCTAATAGGATGAATAAATATACTGTTTCTATTGCTACGCAAGGTTTAGCTAATTATATATTACAGAATGCAAATAAACCGTTTAAGGTAGTCATAGCTTATGATTCCAGAAATATGAGTAAAGAATTTGCAAATATTTCTGCAGAGGTTTTAAGCTCAAATAATATTGAAGTTTTTTTATTCTCAGAATTAAGGCCTACTCCAATATTATCTTTTGCCGTTAGATATTTACAAGCTACAGCTGGTATTGTGATAACAGCTTCTCATAATCCCAAACAGTATAATGGTTACAAAGTATATTGGAGTGATGGAGGTCAGCTAGTGCCTCCTCATGATAAAGGTGTAATAAACGAAGTTAAAAAAGTTGGTGAGTATAGTAATGTTAAAAAAAATGCTAATAAATCTTTGATTCACTTTATAAATGATGAAATAGATACTGCTTATCTAAATCAATTAAATAATTTGCAATTTTTATCTGATATTTATCCTAAATCTCAAAAAATTGTTTATACTCCACTACACGGTACAGGAGTCACTTTAGTTCCTAAAGCTTTGCATTCATGGGGATTTGATAAGCTATATCTTGTAGAGGAACAATCAACTCCTGACGGCAATTTCCCAACTACTAAATCTCCAAATCCAGAAGAAAAAGCTGCTATGGAATTAGCTATTAAAAAAGCTAAGCAGACTGATGCAGATTTAATTTTAGCAACTGATCCAGATGCAGATAGGGTAGGTACTGGTATTAAAATTGCCAATGGTGATTATCAATTATTAAATGGTAATCAAATAGCTGCTTTGCTAACTTATTATAATCTAGAAATGCGAAAATCTCTAAATTCTTTGCCATCCAATTCTTTCATTGTCAAAACTATTGTAACTACTGAACTGATGCGTAAAATCGCTGATGATTATAATGTGAAAACTTATGATGTACTGACTGGTTTTAAATATATTGCTGAATTAATAAGGTTAAAAGAAGGTAAAGAAAAATTTATTTGTGGTGGTGAAGAAAGTTATGGATTTCTCTCTGCTGATTGGGTGAGGGACAAAGATGCTATTATGACCTCTTGTCAAATAGCTGAACTGCAACAATTTGCAGCTATTAATGGCAAAACTCTTATTGACATCCTCCAAATGCTCTATGAAAAATATGGATATTATTTAGAAGATCAAAAATCTATCTCTATGTCTGGTATAGAAGGTATGGAAAATATGAAAAAATTAATGGAGAATTATAGAAATAATCCTCCTAAATCGATAAATGATATTCCTGTAGTCAAAATTTTAGATTATCAACTGTCTGTAGCTAAAAATCTTCAGAATAATTCCGTAGAAAGCATTAATTTACCAAAGAGTAATGTATTACAATTTATCCTAGAGAATGACACTAAAATTACTATACGTCCATCTGGTACTGAACCTAAAATCAAATTTTATTTTGCTATAGTCAAAAAGAATAATAATAATTTATCTTTTGATGAAATGTGGATTAAAGTAACTAGTGAAATGGAAAAGTTAAAATCTTTTGCTAATATTTAGAGTAAACTCTTAACTTTTTCAATTATCTTTGCTTAAAAAAATATTATGAAACTTTTTTTAGAACGTCCGATAATTTTTTTCGATTTAGAGGCGACAGGATTAAATTTAATTAATGATAAAATTATTGAAATTTTTATGCTAAAAATTAATCCAAATGGTACTACTGAAACTTATGAGCAACTTTTTAATCCAGAGGTGCCAATACCTGATCTCGTAACAAATTTGACAGGTATAACAAATGAAATGGTAAAAGACAAGCCTACTTTCAAGGAAAAAGCACAGGAAATTGCTGATTTTATACAAGATGCTGATTTTGCTGGTTTTAATTCTAATAAATTTGACATTCCACTTTTAGCTGAGGAATTGTTAAATGCTGGTATAGATATTGACTTCTCTAGTCGCAATGCTGTGGATGTAATGGTGCTATTTCATCGTTTGGAGCCACGTAATCTAGCTGCAGCTTATAGATTTTATTGTAATAGAGAAATAGAAAATGCACATACAGCCAAGGCAGATGCCATGGCTACCTATGAAATATTATTAGCTATGCTAGACAAATATTTAGAAAATGAGAATCTAGCTGATAATGAAGAAAATAATTTAATATTTGATAATAGCATTAAATCATTAAGTGAAATATCTAAATATCATAAAACTGCTGATTTAGTAGGACATATTTTAATTAATGAAGATGGTAAAGAGGTATTTAATTTTGGTAAATATAAAGGTAAGACTGTAGAAGAAGTTTTTACTATTGAGCCGCAATATTACGATTGGATTATGAAATCTCAATTTCCTCAATATACAAAAAAAATTGTTAATAAAATTTGGCAAAGAGTAAAAGCTAATAATAATGCTGCAGAAGGACAACAAAGTGAAGAGAATAAATAATTAAATTAATTTAAAAAGCTAATCACCTAAAACTATAGATAATATATTTTCATAAAATCAAGCATTTCTTCTCATTGCCTCTACTGGATCTAATTTAGAAGCTTGTAGAGCAGGGATTATACCTGCTAAAAAACCTACAATCGTTGCTATAAATATTCCCATTATTATATTAGCAAATGTAAGTGGAAAAGAAAATTTTATTAAAAATTGTAGTAATAATGACATAATTAAAACTAGTATTAATCCAATGATTCCCCCCAAAATACTTAAAAATATTGATTCTATAATAAATTGTAGAAGGATGAATCTCCTTTTGGCTCCTAATGCTTTTTGTATTCCTATTTGTTGAGTTCTTTCTTTTACAGAAACAAACATAATATTTGCTATCCCGAAACCACCAACTAAAAGAGCAAAACCACCTATTATCCATCCCCCTATTGATAAACTTCTAAATAATCCTTGAACTCCGATAGTTAGCATAGTAGAAGTATTTATAGAGAAATCATCTTCTTTTTTAGGAGGCAGTTTACGATATTGTCTTAATAATATTCTAACTTCGTTTTTTGCATCCTCTTGTGTAAATTGACTTTTTGGCTTCAATAAAATGCTGGGATTAGCCTGATCACTATCTAGTTTTACATAATTTCTAAGAAATAATACTGGTACAAAAATTAGTTCATCACCTGAACCGCCAAGCATATTTTCACCTTCTTTTTCTAAAACACCTATAACTTTTAATTTTTGTGAACCGACTTTAAAAGTTTGTCCTACAACTTTTGTATTACCAAAATAGTTTATAGCAGTTTGATAACCTATTATGCATACCGCCTCACCCTGCTCAGTTTCGTTAGCAGTAAACATTCTACCTTCTTTAATCTTGAATGGGAAAAAATTAGAATAAGACAAAGTAATACCACTCAAATATTGATCTGATTTAGTTAATAAAGGAGTAGAAGCTTTCTCCTGTGTTGAGGCCAAATATGCTATCTCTTCTATAGTTTTTGCATTATTTTGTAAGAATAGATATTCTCTGTAAGAAGGACTTGGTCTAGAAATATATTTCCACCAAGGAAAGTCTGCATCAAATACCCAAGGCCATTTTTGTACAAAAATAGTATTACTGCCTAATGATTCAATAGAAGTGTTGATTTGATTTTTAATAGAATCTATCACTGTGAAAACAGCAATTATAGAGAATATACCAATAGTAATGCCAGAAATTGTCAGTATGGTACGTAGTTTGTTTGACCTTAACGATTGCCAGGCCATTATTAAAGCTTCTTTGATAAATATCCAAATCATTTATTTACAATATTCGTTGCTGTAGTTATTATGCTAACAAATTCTTCACCTTTTAATGAAGCTCCTCCTATCAGTCCGCCATCTATGTCTGGCATAGAGAATAGTTCATAAGCATTATCTCTTTTCACACTTCCACCGTAGAGAATTATCATATTTTTGCTAACTACATCGTCATATTTATTCATTATCATGTTTCTAATGAATATGTGCATCTCTTGAGCTTGCTTCGGTGTAGCATTTACTCCTGTCCCTATAGCCCATACTGGCTCATAAGCTATGATAATTTTTTTAATTTGTTCTATAGATAAATCATATAAAGCACCACTGATTTGTTTTTTTACAATATCAAATTGTTCATTTGCATTTCTTTGTTCTAATGTTTCTCCTACACAATATATAGGAGTAATATTTTCTTGCAAACAAAGTTTTATTTTCTTTGCTAAAACTTCTTCATTTTCGCTAAAATATTGCCTTCTCTCAGAATGTCCAATAATAGTATAATCTATGCCTAAACTTTTTAACATAGATGCAGAGATTTCTCCAGTATATGCACCATTAGTATATGCTGATGCATTCTGAGCTCCCAAATAAATATCTGGACGAGTAAATATATTTTTAGCTTCTGATAAATAAATAAAAGGTGGACAAATTAAAATATCAACATTTGAATGATCTTTAGGGATATTACTGTTTAAATACTTTAATAGCTCTAATGCATCTGGATAATTAGGATTCATTTTCCAATTACCAGCAACAAATTTTTTTCTCATAATTATTTTTTTATAAAAATATAAATTTTTTATTAAAAGGATTCAAATATTAATTTTGTGATAATTTTTTAGCTTTAGCTATCCAATTTTCTACATCTTTTTTAGAAGGGAGGGGATCAGAAATTTTATGTTTTTTTCTCAGTCCGCCTAAATTATTTAAAATTTTATTAGCATTTAAATCTAATAAATCGTTAGAAGTAACTATCCCTGATTCTGTAAGCAGAGGGATCCATATATCAGGAACTCCAACATCTTTCAAACTTTCAGATTCCATAGCAATAGCTTTACGTTCAGGAGCCATTTGAGGGAAAAATAAAACTTCTTGAATAGAGTTAGAATTAGTCATAATCATTGCTAATCTATCAATTCCAATTCCCAACCCTGCTGTTGGTGGCATACCCAGTTCAATAGCACTTATAAATTCTTCATCTAAAATCATAGCTTCTTCATCACCTAGCTGCCTAAGTCTTAGTTGCTCTTCTAATCTATTACGCTGATCTATGGGATCATTGAGTTCAGAATATGCATTACACAGTTCTTTACCATTCACCATTAATTCGAAACGCTCTACTAATCCAGGTTTAGACCTATGTTTTTTGGCTAATGGACTCATCTCTATAGGATAATCCATTATAAATGTAGGTTGTATCAAATGTGGTTCTACTTTCTCACCAAAAATAGTATCAATTATCTTTCCCTTACCAGTTACTCCGTCTATATCGATATTTAATTTTTTTGCAGTATCGATTAATTCATTTTCATCCATATTCGCAATATCAAATCCAGTATATTTTTTTATAGCATCAAAAAGGGTAATACGTTCGAAAGGTCTAGCAAAAGATATTATATTGTCACCAACAGTGATGTCAGTTTTACCATTTATAGACATACAAATATGCTCTAACATCTCTTCTACAGTATCCATCATCCAATAGTAGTCTTTATAAGCTACATAAAGCTCCATTTGAGTAAATTCGGGATTGTGAAAGCGATCCATTCCCTCATTACGAAAATCCTTAGCAAATTCGTAAACAGCATCTAATCCACCAGCTATTAAACGCTTCAGATATAGCTCATCAGCAATTCGTAAAAATAAACTCGTATCCAAAGTATTATGATAAGTCTTAAATGGTCTAGCTGCAGCACCACCGTAAATTGGTTGTAAAATAGGAGTTTCTACCTCCATGAAATTTTTTTGATTTAAAAAATCTCTCATACTCTGCACCATCTTTGTCCTAATCCTAAAAATATCTTTAACATGAGGATTTACTATCAAATCTAATGTTCTATTTCTGTACCTTTGCTCTGGATCTGTAAATGCATGATAGGTTTTGCCATCTTTCTCCTTCACTATTGGTAAAGGGCGTAAACATTTAGCTAAGAGTTTTAATTCTTTAGCATGAATAGTGATTTCTCCCATCTTTGTTCTAAAAACGAAACCATGTATGCCTACTATGTCGCCGATATCCAAAAGCTTTTTAAAAACTACTTGATAAAAACTATTATCATCTGCAGGGCAAATATCATCCTGTTTGATATATACTTGTATACGTCCAGTGCTATCCTGAATCACTATAAATGAAGCACCTCCCATTATACGTCGACTCATTATACGCCCAGCAACGTATACATCATTAAAAAATTCTGAATCTTCATTAAAATTATCTAAAATATCTTTTGCATAATGAGTAATAGGATATCCCTCATTAGGATATGGGTTTATACCCATTTCTCGCAATTGTTGTAAGGCTTCGCGCCTTATAATCTCTTGCTCACTAAGTTCAATTGCCATATATTTTTTGCAAATTTCATAAATTTTAACTAAATAAAAAAATTGACATAGATTTAGCTAAAATAATATTTTTGAATAATTTTTTGGGGGAAATAAGGGAAATAGAAAGGATAAAGGTTAGAGGGAACCTATTGGACAATAGGTTCCCTCTGGTATGTAAATAATTATTTTTCTAGTTTATCAAGTTTTTTGATTAAAAATAATTAGTATTTTTGCAAAAATTATATTATTATGCATAAACTTTTAAAAAATCCAACAGAAATATTTACTCTAACTAAGGAAGGTACACGCGAGTTCTACGACAATCTTTATGATAAATTGATAGAAGAAGGTAAAGATGTAGTCGACTACCAAGAAATTAAAGCCATGTCTACAGGTGTATTATGCCCAGATTGCAATAGTAGTCATGTTATAAAAAATGGTTTGCAAAGTGGAGTTCAAAACTACCGATGCAAAAACTGTGGTAGGCAATTCAGAGTTACCACAGGCACCTTTATGTATGGCATTCACCACAAAGATAAAATGTTAGAATACATAAAATGTATGTCAGCAGGAATGACATTGAGAGAATGTGCCAAAAATGTAGGTGTCTGCTTGCAAACAAGTTTTTTTTGGCGACACAGAATATTGTGTGCTATGCAGTCATTTGAAGATAATGTTAATTTTTTCGGAATAGTGGAATTAGAAGAGCTATTGATGAATTATTCAGAGAAAGGCAAAAAGAAACGTGATAAGAAAGAGATGAAAAAATTAAAGAAAAAGAAGCCAACAAAAGTGGCAGTAATAGCTGCCACAGATAGGAGTGGAAATATTTTGTTCAAAAAATTAGAAGATGAAAGGGTGCAGGCTGACCACATATCAGATTTTCTAAAATCAAGAATATCCAATGATTCAGTGGTATGTGGCAGCAATAAAAAAGCTTTCAAGACAGTAACTGCAGAGCACATAAAACACAAAGAAATAACCAACAAAAATAAGATGAAGCGTGGGATATACAGTGTATCAACTGTTCATTGTAAAATAACCGATTTTGTTGGCTGGATATATTACAAGT
>JAPXMM010000096.1:0-9691 GCA_033809015.1 Bacteroidales bacterium | reverse complement strand
GATTAATAGAACATTGCTTTGATAATGAAGAAGTTGATGAAATTTGGATTATTTTTCCTGATCCTCAACCACAAAGTCGTGTAAGTAAACGACTCACTTCGCCTCGCTTCATTAATAGATATTTGAAAATTTTGAAACCTCAAGGACTTATTCATCTGAAAACTGATGATGACGATCTTTTTAATTATACTCTTGAAATAGTAAAAAGTTTTAATTTCAAACTTTTAGAATGCAATTATGATGTATACAAAGAAAGAGGTGATGATATAATAACTCAAGTACAAACATTTTATGAAAAAATGTGGCTGTCTCAAGGAAAGACAATCAAATATTTAGCTTTCCAAATTTAATAAATTTAGATTATGAGCAATGATCTGAGTAACTTGTATTTGAAAGTATGGGAATTGACTGCTCAAGTGCCATATGGCAGAGTAACTACTTATGGTGCCATAGCTAATGCTATTGGTAGCAAAAGTTCTGCTCGTTTTGTGGGTATAGCACTTGCTCATTGCTATTTAGCTCCTTTTTATGTGCCTGCTCATCGTGTAGTAAATCGTAATGGCTTGCTCACTGGTCGTCACCATTTTCCTGGTAATCAAATGCAAGAACTCCTCGAAAATGAAGGAATTATAGTTACTGATAATCAAGTGAAAAAATTTAAAGAACTATTTTGGCAAGATTGGAATGAGAGGCAATGGTAATAAACGATATGTACAAAATGTGAAAATTTAAAGATGGTTGAGAACTAGTTTAAATTGCTTTATTCTCTTATCCTTGCTCATTTATAGCATATCATTGTCTAATGCAATATTAATGTGAGCTGAGAATTATATTCTATTAATTCAAACAAATTTTTTTCTAAAATTTATCATTCTTTATTTTTTTGTAAACCACTTTCTCCACTGTGACCATTCGAGTATTTTTAATAATCCGATAATAATACAAGCATTTATTTTATTATAATATAATTTTATAAATTGATTAAATTTATCATGGATCATTTTTTCAGCTTCTGGATGATGATTACCCCCATAATGTAAAACTTTTCCATTAGGGACAAATGCTATTTCATAGCCAGCCTGTTTAGCTAACCAGCACCATTCTACATCCTCAACATACATCCAAAATGTTTCAGGTAATAATTGATTTGAGAAAATATTTAATAATTTTTTTGGGAACATAAAAAATGTACCCCATACATAATCAGGGTAGGCAATTTCTAGATAATTAAAATATGGGCCATAAAAAATTTTAGCAACTTTACTAGTTGGCAAAAACTTATTAATTCTAAACAATCCCATTAAAATATTTTTTATTTTTGGGAAAGCCTGACAATTATTCTGGGGAGAGCCATCTATATTTTCTAATCTGCACGTTACAATACCAATATTTTGATGTTTTTTTAAAAAATCATAAGTGATAGATATAGCATCATTGAGCAGTTTGGTGTCAGAGTTTAGAAGTAATATAGTATCGCCTTTAGCTACTTTTATACCATCATTACATCCTCCTGCGAAGCCACGATTTTCAGTATTTTTTACTAATTTTATTTTAGGAAATAATTCCAAAAATTTATCTGGATTATCCAGAGTAGAGGCATTATCTACTATGATAATTTCAAAATCAACATTTTTTGTATTTTCATAAATAGATGATATACATTGGCAAGTGAGATCAAAACTATTGTAATTAAGAATAATAATAGAGAGCATTAAATTGAATTTATATATATTGATGTTTCACCGTTTTCACAAATAATAAAATTATTATCACACATAATTTTGTTAATATAATTTTTTTTAATAAATTCTTCATGAATTTCCATAACAAGCATTCTAATATCTTTAAGGTGATCTTGAATAGCTCCACTAATAAATAATTCTTTTTCAGCTCCTTCTATATCAATTTTTAAGAAATCTATATGGTTTTTATTAAATTTATATTTTAATAAATAAATAATATCTGACAATGTAATAGCCTCAATATTACCATTTTTGTTTTCAGTAATTCTCATTGACCAGTCTAATTGATCTCTAAAATCTGTAAGAATAGAGCATAAAGTATTTTTATACCATAATGCTTTTCTAAAAAATAGAATTCCATGGATTTTGTTTATATACATATTTATTCTTAATAATAAATAATTATCATAAGAAGGTTCAATAGCCAATATTAGACTATTAGGGAAAAATTTTTTGAAATATAAAACACTAAGACCTATATTAGCGCCTGCATCCACAATTATTAGGTCTTGTGTGTAAAAAAACTCTTTATATTTTTCTATTGCTATGGAATAATCATTATTTTCAAAAATTTGTTCATATACATATAGATCTGAATGTTTACCAAATCTCAATGCTAATTTTAGTGGTTGCTTATTCCAATACAATTTGCAAATAAAATATCTTTTTTTCTTTTTTAATATTATACCATTATTCTTAATTAAAAAGTCATAATAATTGTTTAATAAAATCTCATCTTGGGTATATCGTATTTTTAATAGTCTTTTACTATAGTATATAATAAGTTTAAATATTAATTTAAAACTCATTAAACGCCATAAATTCATCAAATATCTCATGCTAATAAATTATTAAATATTTCTTTATATGCTTCTCTAAAACTACGATATGTAGCTCCTAACCATAGAGCATTATACAATCTAAACAAAAATGAATCAGGTAGTTTAATTTTTTCACCATAAATTGCTAAAAAATGCAAAAATTTATAAGCTGGAGGGAAACTACAAAATATTTTTTTAAGTTTTAATAATTTAACATTCCAACTATCAGAGGTTTTTATAGGTGTATTGGTATACCATGTGGGATGATTTTGCCCTTCAGGATGGAGTTTGCAAACTACAACAGCACTACGTATGCCAGTGCTTTGACGTCTAAGCCATGTATCTAATGTGAAATTATCTAGTTCATTATGATAACAGATATTTTTTTCGTCAAAAAGTAGTTTTACATTTTTTTGTGATGCTCTATAAAAAAATTCTGCATCCTCACAACCTGCATAATCAAAGTTTTCATCAAATTTCCCTACTTTATCAAATGTTTCTCTTTTCATTGATATAGAAAAACTAGCTAATGAATTTACTAAATACAAATTGTTAATTAATTCTTCATATTTTTGAATGGTATTCCAATCATATTCATATTTTAACTTGTACCTACCAAAAGATGTTAGATTAGCTTGTTCTATTAAATGCCGTGGATAAAATCTATTACCACTTAATACAATATTATAAAATTGGTTATTAATATATATAACTCTTTCTAAAAAATTTTCTGTTATCAAAATATCATCATCTAGAAATTGTAATATTTCATATTGAGCATAATCAGCAGCATTATTTCTATTACCAGCTGCACCATGATTATGAGTGCTTTTTACAATTTTCAGATTTTTAAACGGGAATTCTTCTGATAATACAGATAAATCATCATCGCCATCATTACTCACTATTACTTCAAAATCCTCTTTAGGTAATTTATTTACAAAATAAATATTATGCAAAGTCTCTCGCACTACAGTTAAACGATTTTTAGTAGGGATCAAGATGCTGATTCTCATTTTTTTTAACAAATTTACTATAAATTTTAAAATTAATATTTTAATTTTATTAGTTAATTTTATCAAAAAATTTTTTTGTAATAAAATAAAAATCTTATGAATCGAATTTTATTTATTTCTGATAAAATATGGCCTGATGATAACTCTGGTATACCAATAATTACATATAAACAAGCATTATACCAAAAAAAAATGCAATATGAAATAGCATTTTTAAATGTTTCTAATAATAATGAAATTGGTAAAAACAATGAAATTGGTAAAATTTATTTTTTACCAGTACATAATCAAAATTTTGTATCTATAAAAAGTATTATTAGAAATTTAATAACGAAAAAACATATTGTAAATAAATTAAACAAAATCTTAGATGATTTCAACCCTGATATTATTCACATTAATAGTTATTTTAGTATTAACCCAATGATTTTTAAAGAATTTAAAAAAAGAAATTTAAAAGTAATAAGGGAAGTTTGGTTTTTCGAAGATATATGCTTTAAGCAAAATTTATTAATAGAAAAGCCCAAAATACAAACTTGTGCAGGTCCTGAAAATATTCAAAAATGCAAGCAGTGTTTTATGAATCATTATAAAACTAATTTAATTACAAAATTGAGTTTGAGCTTATTATTGAGGAATCAAAAACATAAAGTACAATATCTTTATCAAAATATTTATGATAAGATTATTTTCTCAGATGAAGATTTTAAAAATATGTTTCTAAAATATATACATACTGATAAACCAATTGCTGTTATAAGTCACGGATTAGATTTTCTAGAAAGGACATATTTTGTTAGAAAATATGAAAAACCTTTTAGAATAGTATTTTTAGGTTCACTGCTAGCTCGCAAAGGTATAGATATTTTTTTGAAAGCCTTAGAAGAGCTATTGCAGGATAATTTTTACAAAGATATAATAGAAGTTTATATTTATGGATATATGTTTGATAATGAATATGCAGAAATAATAAAAAAGCTCATAAATTTATATCCTAATAATTTTTTTTATGAAGGAAACTATACACCAAATGATCTGAACACAATAATTAGAGACAAACATCTGGGCATAGTACCATCATATTCAGAAACGTATTGCAGAGTTTTACGTGAATTTATTTATTACAATATACCTGTGATCACAACCGATTTTTATGGGCATAAAATCATTAAAAATAATGAAAATGGTATTATTATTAAAACCGGAGATGCTGCTGCACTCCTTTCAAATCTGAAAATCATTATAAATAATCAAGATTTTTATGATAAACTGGCTAATGGGGCTTCAAATACAAAATTGCCTACTATACAAGAAGAGATAGAAGCATTGATAGATTTTTATAATTAAGTGAGATATTTTTATTACATTTATAATATTTAACTATTTTTTTAATCATAAAATTTTTAGTTCTTTTTTAACAAATATTTAATTAAATCAATATAATTACCTCGCCAGATTGGGTATAATTTGATAGCTCGCCAATACAATTGTCTAGCTTTGTTATTATTATTTTTTTTTAAATATAATTTTGCCACATTATTGAATAAAAATGACCAAGACTTACGAAGTTTTATATCTCTATTAATTTCATTATGATACTTCAAGTAAATTAATTCAATAGCTTTCATTTTAGCATCTTGATTTAAAGAAATGCTATCCTTATAACATTGTGAAATGAATAAAGGCTCATCAATTAATTTAAATTCATAATATTTAGAAAGTCTAATTGCTAAGTCCCAATCTTCATGAAGAGGTAATTTTTCATCAAATACTCCCACTTTTTTAAAACATTCTTTATTTACCATTAGGCTTACTGTATCTACAAAGCCACCTTTTAATAATTTTTTATAAATATATCCTTCTTTTTGAGATATATATTTATCAGGAATGTAGTATTTATTCCCTCCTTCTATCCTCCATAAACCTGTGTATATAATTTTAAGATTATTTTCAATTGCTTTTATTTGTTTCTCTAATTTCTCAGGCATCCATTCAGCATCGCTATCTTGAAATGTAATATATTCTCCTTGTGCTATCTTGATACCTTCGTTTCTGGCATGTGATGCCCCTTTGTTTATGTTTAATCTTAAATATCTAATTCTGTTATCTTTTTCTTGTAATTCTTTTATTATCTCTTCCGTATTATCTTTAGATCCATCATCTATAACAATAATTTCAAAATCCTGATAAGTTTGGTTTAAAACACTTTGTATTGATTTTTCTATAATATAAGCTCTATTATATGTAGGTAATATTACAGATACTTTGGGTGCTTGATTTATCATAAAAATTTTTTATTTATTTAAACAAATATTTAATTAAATCAATATAATTACCTCGCCAAAATGGATATAATTTGATAGCTCGCCAATATAATTGTTTAGCTTTTTTAATATCATTGTTATCTAAAAGATATTTAGCTATAGAATTAAATTTTATAGACCATGCTTTTATAATTTTATGATCTTTATATATCTCATCTTGATATTTAGCTAAAATAATTTGTAAATTTATTAAATATTCATCATTCACAGATATGCCATCTGGTAAAATATGAGATATGTATAATGGTTCATCAATTAATATAAAATTATAATATCTGGAAAGCCTAATAACTAAATCCCAATCTTGAAGACGCGACAAATTTTCATCAAACATTCCTATTTTTTCTAAGTTTTTTTTAAGCAATAAAATACTAGGTGTGCCAATGAAATTTCTTTTTAAGAGTTCTTTATGTATGTTCCCTTCTCTATTTGATATTTTTATATCTGGTATATAAGTCTTCTCATCACCATCTATTCTCCAAAAACCACAATAAACTACTATATTTTCAGAAGAAGTTTCAATAATTTTCATCTGCTTTTCTAACTTATCTATAACCCATTCATCATCACTATCCTGAAATGTAATATATTCACCTTTAGACATTTTTATACCTGCATTTCTGGCTGCTGCTGCCCCTTTATTTTCTTCGAATCTTATATATTTTATTCTATTATCTTTCTCTTGAAATCCTCTGATTATTTTTTTGGTATCATCTTTAGACCCATCATCAATAATGATAATCTCGAAATCTTGATAAGTTTGGTTTAAAACACTTTGTATTGCTTTTTCTATTATATGAGCTCTGTTATATGTAGGTAATATTATAGATACTTTGGGTGAATTATTTTTCATTTATTCACTATTAATTTATTTATTAATAAGAGGCAAAATTACTAATATTTATATAATATTTTCATATATTTCTACTAATTGTTTATTTAGTTTTTTAATATCAAAATTTTCTTCTACAAATTTTCTACCAGCCCTGCCCATTTCTGTCCATATTTCTGTATGCTCTATGAGATATTCTAATCGCCCTGCCATAGCATCTACATCCCTCTCTGGAACTAAAAAACCTGATTGACCATCTAAAACTATTTCTGGTATTCCACTATGAAAAGTTGAAATTATTGGAAGACCTGTTGCTTGTGCTTCTAATAATACTGTTGGGGTGCCTTCTTGGTCTCCATTTTGGGCAGTTATACTTGCTAAAACAAATATATGGGATTTTTTAAATAATTCTATGATTTCATTTTGAGCTTTCCATCCCAAAATTTTTACTTGTTCATTAATTCCTAGTTCCGAAATCAAACATAATAATTGATCTTTTAAAGGACCATCACCTACAATTATATATTTTAAATTTGGATATTTTTTTATTACTTTCGCAACAGCTTTTATAGAATATTCTATTCCTTTTTTTTCTACCAATCTAGCTATTGTTAATATATTTATATTATTATTTGATTTTTGTATTTTTTTAAAATTAAATTTTTCTATATCTACTCCAAGAGGATGTTTTATAATTTTATTTTCATTACATTCTAATTTAATCAATTTATTTTTAATATAATTACAAATTACAATAAAAATATCACCATAATTAAATAGATTTTTATATATACCAATATTATCATCATCAATATATGCACTAGCATCATAACCATAAAATGATGTAATAATTTTACCTTTTACTCCTAATCTTTTTAATAAAATTCCCCATTCTCCATTAGGACCGAAGTGACAATGAATAATATCATAATAATTTCTTTTACCTAAAAAAGGTATGATAGTATATAATAGCTTGAGCGACATTGCATCTTTACCATATTTAAAAACATTCAATGCTCTCAAAATACCCAAAGGATCTTTATAAAAATTTGTAACAATTAGTTTTATACCTTTTATTACACGTTTAATTTTATTTGGCGGTATATTAAAAAAATCATAATAGCAAACTCTATCCATTAGATTGTATTTCTCTATGTCATCGTGCACCTTACACTCATTAGGATTATATCTAGAATATATATCAACCTCATGCCCTAAATCCATTAAACCAGTTATTTGATTTAGAATAAAAGTTTCTGATAATGCAGGGAAAACTGTAACAATAAATGCTATTTTCATGATTGTTCCTTAATTTAATTTTAAATATTTATTCTTTATCATTATTTTAATAATTATAGGCAAATTTTTAATTAAATCAAAATAATTACCTCGCCAAAAGGGATTAAGTTTTATGGACTCCCAATATGCCCTTAAAGCATATAATGGCTTGTTCATCTCAAGATAAGCAATTGCAAAAGAATTCAATCTTAGAACCCAATATTTACAAGCAAATTTGTCTTTTTTTATTTCTTTTTCCCATTTACGAAAAAACTTAAAAAAATTGTTACCTGCAATTTTACTATTAGAAATATTATTAAAATGAGTAATGCCTAAAGAAGTAAAATAATATTTACTTAATAACTCATTTATACAATAAAAATCAATATATTTGGAAAAACGCAAATATATATCCCAATCTATCAAGACACCAGTTTCATCATAAAATCCATATTTATCAAAGCATTCTCTATTTATAATAATACAAGATGTTTGAATTATTAAATTTGTACCTATTAAAAAATTTAGATAATAATTATCAGTTTTATGTTTTTGATTATTAAAAGGTTCATCATTTATCTCATCTTCTTTACCTATTACTATCGGCAAATGAAAGAAAAATTTATACTGTGGATAATTTTGTTCAATATACGGCACACATACTTCTAATTTATTAGGCAGCCACTCATCATCATGGCAAATAAAGGCTATCCAATCATATTTAGCTGCTTTTATACCTGTATTGTGTGCTGCTCCAGCACCACGATTTTGTGGATGACGAATAAAAACAATTCTTCCATCTGTATATTCTCTCACAATTGGCTCTAATGAAGGTTCAGAACCATCATCTACGATTATTAATTCAAAATAAGGATATTTCTGATTTAATACACTATCTATTGCTCGCCTCAATATATCTGGAGGAGTGTTATATGCTGGTAGAACTACTGAAAAATATAATGGAGACATAATTTACAAAAATACAAAATTTTTTAAAAAAAGAAAATTAAATATAAACATAGTAAATTCACAAGTTATCTCTTTATTATCTATGAAATGCAATTTTTTCAAGTATATTAGAAAAAATTATTAATTTTGTAAAAATTTTCAAGTATGGACGAAAATATTGCAAAATTAGCAAAATATAATTTTTGGAATAATAACAAAATAGCAACAGGATTTCCACGTAGTTCTTATACTGAAAAAATCAAATATTATCTAAATACAAAACTTGTAAAAGTCTTAGTGGGACAGAGAAGAGTGGGCAAAAGTTATATTTTAAGACAAATAGCTAAACAATTAATAAATGAAGGCATTGCACCAGAGAATATTTTTTTAATAAATAAAGAATTTACAGATTATGATTTTATCACAACATACCTTGAGTTAGATGATATTGTAAAAAAATATAAAAAGGAATTACAACCTCAAGGTAAGGTTTATCTTTTTATTGATGAAATACAAATGATAGATGGTTGGGAGCGTTTTGTGAATTCATATTCACAAAATTACTCTGAAGATTATGAAATATTTATCACTGGTTCCAATTCACAGATGTTATCTGGAGAATTGGCTACATTACTTTCTGGTAGGTATGTGAAATTTGAAATCTTCCCATATAGTTATTCAGAATATCTCAAAATAACAAAAAAACAAAAATCCAAACAGAGTTATATTA
>JAPXMM010000095.1:0-9769 GCA_033809015.1 Bacteroidales bacterium | reverse complement strand
CTGCTTTGAAAAATTTTGACAAAAATGTCAATTTCTTTGGCATAGTAGAAATAGACGAATTGCTGATGGATTATTCTGAGAAAGGCAGAAAGTATTCGAGTGCGAAAGAAATGAAACAGGCAATGAGGAAAAAGCCAAAGAAGGTCGCTGTAATAGTTGCTACAGATAGAAGTGGAAATATTCTATTTAGGAACACTGAGGGGAAGAGAGCAAAACAAGAGGACATTGAGAAATTTCTGAAAGGAAGAATTACAGAAGATTCAGTTATATGTACGGGCACTAAATACGCATTCAGACACATAAGAAAGAGCAAAGTAAAGCACAAAGAGATTGTAGGAGCCAAAAAGAAAAAACGAGGTATCTATAGCACAGCTATAGTGAAGGCTAAGTCTGAGGAATTTACTAAATGGATATATTCAAAGTTTAGAGGAGTGGCAACCAAATACCTGCAAAACTACATTATGTGGTATGTAGCGATAGGTAAGTACTTGTCAGAAGGCGTCATTAGTAATACTGGCAGAATGCCTAACCTTGCATCTTCGGATAGATTTGCCTGGTATGAATATTTTAGAGTAAGTAAAATATCATATATTATTTGAAACATAATTAAACTGTACATTTATTGCGTCCCTTTTTTATTTCACTTATTTTTTTATAAATTACCTTTTATCATTAGCTCATTAAAATAATCTATAGTCTTCACTAATCCTTCTTCTAGACTAATTTTTGGTTGCCATTCTAATATAGATTTGGCCTTTGTTATATCTGGTTGCCTTCTTATTGGATCATCTTCAGGCAATGATAAATGTATTATTTCTGATTTTGAGTTAGTTAAATCTATTATCATTTCTGCTAACTCTATTATTTTAAATTCTGACGGATTACCTAAATTTATTGGTCCAATTATATCGTCACCAGTATTCATCAATTTTATCAATCCATCAAGCATGTCATCAACGTAACAAAAACTTCTTGTTTGGCTTCCATCTCCATATATGGTTATAGGTTTATTTTGTATTGCTTGAATAATAAAGTTTGAAACTACTCTTCCATCATTAGGGTGCATGCGAGGTCCGTAAGTGTTAAAAATTCGTGCTATTTTTATTCTTACTTTGTTTTGGAAATAATAATTTATAAATAGTGATTCTGTACATCGCTTGCCTTCGTCATAGCATGAACGTGGCCCGATTGGATTCACATTACCCCAATATTCTTCATATTGTGGATGTACTAACGGATCTCCGTAGACTTCACTAGTACTTGCTTGCAAAATTTTTGCTTTTACTCTTTTAGCCAGTCCAAGCATATTTATTGCCCCCATTACAGAAGTTTTAATAGTTTTAATTGGATTATATTGATAATGTATAGGTGAAGCTGGGCAGGCTAAATTATATATTTCATCTATTTCTAAATAAATTGGATGTATTATATCATGTCTAATAAATTCAAAATATTTATTATCCATCATAGGTGCTATATTATCTTTGTTAGAGGTAAATAAATTATCTAAGCATATTACTTCATTACCTTCTTTTAGTAATCTCTCACATAAATGCGAACCAATAAATCCCGCACCCCCCGTAACTAATATTCTTTTATGTATCATTTTTAATATTTTATAATTATTAAAGAGCCTTTAATAATTAGATTTCTCTACTTCCTAAAATCTTAATCCCACCCTTTCTCCCCCTCTCCCAGTCTCCTTGTTTCATATTCTCCCTATCACAACATCTATCCATCAACTCATCAATTTATCGCTAAAGTCTCCCTTTCACCCTTTCTCATCGTCTCCCAGTCACCCCATTCTCCCCAGTCTCTTTTTCACCATTTCGATTTCTTTTCAATGAGTTTTCACACCAATACAATAATAATAAAACCCCATCTCTTTCATCTCATTAGCATCATAAATATTTCTACCATCTAATATTAAAGGAGTTTTCATTAATTTTTTTATTATTTCCCAATCTGGTAATCTAAATTCTGTCCATTCAGTAACTAAAATTAGAGCATCAGCATCTTTCACTGCATCATACATATCATCTGCATAATTAATAATATCACCTATTCTTCTTTTTGTTTCTTCCATGCTGGCAGGATCATAAGCAATTACTTGTGCATTGTTTTTTAATAATTTATTAATAATTACTAATGATGGTGCTTCTCTCATATCATCAGTATTAGGTTTAAATGATAATCCCCAAAGAGCAATTTTTTTACCTGAAATATCACCATTATATAATTTTAGTAATTTATCTACTAATATACTCTTTTGATCTTCATTAATGTTTTCTACAGCTTGTAAAAGGCGTAGAGGATAATTATTTTCTTCGCCAGCTTTTATAAGAGCTTTTACATCTTTGGGAAAGCAACTGCCACCAAAGCCTATTCCTGGATAGAGAAATTTACTACCTATTCTGGGATCCGAGCCTATACCTAGTCTAACCATATTAACATCTGCACCTAAAATTTCACATAGATTAGCTATATCATTCATAAAGCTAATACGTGTCGCTAGCATAGCATTTGCAGCATATTTTGTCATTTCTGCTGATGGTATATCCATGAAAATTATTGGATGACCGTTTAGAGTAAAAGGTTTATATAATCTTTGAAAAATTTCTTTTGCTCTATCTGACTCTATACCTATAATTATACGATCAGGTTTCATGAAATCATTTATTGCATCACCTTCTTTTAAAAACTCAGGATTTGATGCTACATCAAAATCAATGTTAAGGTTACGTTTATCTAATTCAGCTTTTATAGCTTCTTTTACTTTGGGAGCTGTGCCTACTGGTACAGTGCTTTTGGTGACAACGACTAAATAATCATTCATATATTTCCCAATATTATGGGCAACCTCGAGTACATATTTTAAATCTGCACTTCCATCTTCATCAGGTGGTGTGCCTACTGCTATAAAAGCCATCTCTGCACCATCTAAAACTTTTGAAATATCAGTGTCAAAGCTCAATCTCCCTCTTTCTAAATTTTTTGTTATCAATTCATCTAAGCCTGGTTCATATATTGGAGAAATTCCTTTTTTGAGATTTTCTATTTTTTTTTTGTCTATATCAATGCAAACAGTTTCTACTCCAACCTCTGCAAAACAAACTCCAGTAACTAACCCTACGTATCCGGTTCCTATTATAATTATTTTCATAATATTATAAAGTTTTTTGCAAAATAAATCAATTTTTCTAAAACCAATAGATATTAATTTAATTTTTTTTAAATAGGCTTTTAAATAATCATTTTTTATCCAATTTTTTTATTAAAAAAATACTTCTACAATAAATCGCAAGCTCAAATTAATATTGTATTTCCCATTGGTAATTTTTATAGAGTATAGAAATTAATATAATTATCACTCATACATTTAAAAAATAATTTAGTTATTTATTAAACGTCTAATTCAAGAAAAATATTTTTATAATTGTTTAAATTAAATAATGATATATTAATTATAATAAATTATTATTTATATATGTTACAAAGTATATTATAAAGAAAATCAATAAAAATTAAGTTATTTAAAATATTTTTATTAAATACTTATCTGTAAATATTTAAAGCATATAAAATAATTGTTTAAATATCATTACTTAATTTAAACAAATAATATAACGATTATTAAAATGCTTAATAATAAAAATAGATAGACAATTTTTAATAATTTTTTTAAATAATCAATTAAATAACCAATTTAATTTTTCTAAAGCCAATAAATATTAATTTTAGTTTTTATTAAAAAAATTATTAATTTTGCAAGAAAAAATAGTTTAAATTATGAATGAAGAATCCAAGCCAATGTCTGGCAAAAAACAAGTAAATGACGTTGTAATAAAGTTTGTTGGTGATTCTGGAGATGGTATTCAGCTTTCAGGAAATATCTTTGCTGATACTTTGGTACATTTGGGGTTAGATATAGCTACCTTCCCAGATTTCCCTGCAGAGGTTAGAGCACCTCGTAATACTACTTTTGGTGTATCTGGATTTCAGATACATTTTAGTAATAAAAAAGTTTTAACACCTGGTGATGAATATGATGTTTTAGTTTGTTTCAACCCTGCATCATTAAAGGTAAATCTCAAAAATGTTAAACAAGGAGGCATTATCATTGTCGATAGTTCTAATTTCACTTCTCGTAGTTTAGAAACAGCTGGATATACTTCTAATCCTTTAGAAGATAATAGTTTATCTAATTATACAGTATTACAAATTCCTGCTTCTGAAACGGTCATCAGTCTTAATAGTGATTTAGATAAGAAAAATGCAGAAAGAACAAAAAATATGTTCATTCTTGGATTACTATACAATATGTTCAGTTTCGACCTAAAACCTGCTATTAACTATATTAACAATAAATTTAAAAATAAATCGCAATTAATAGAAGCTAACTTAAGATCTTTAGAACATGGGTATAAATATAGTGAAACAATAAAAAATTTTCCTATATTTTATTTAGCAAAATGTGAACTTTTACCAGGAAGATATAGAGATATACAAGGGAATGTAGCTACTGCATGGGGATTAATGGCTGCTGCTGAAAAAGCTGGTCTTAATTTATTTATTGGCTCTTACCCTATTACTCCAGCAACAGAAATTTTGATTGAGCTCTCTAAACATAGAGAATTAGGAGTTAAAACATTTCAAGCTGAAGATGAGATAGCAGGCATCACATCTGCTATAGGAGCTAGTTTTGCTGGTTCATTAGCAGCTACTACTACCTCTGGTCCAGGATTATCATTAAAAGTAGAAGCAATGGGTTTAGCAGTTATGACTGAACTGCCCTTAGTAATCATAGATGTACAAAGAGCTGGCCCCTCTACAGGTATGCCTACTAAAAGCGAGCAAGCAGATTTATATATGACTATGTTTGGTCGTAATGGTGAAGCACCTATTCCTATTATTGCAGCATCGTCATCTATAGATTGCTTCTTTGCTGCTTTTGAAGCTGCTAAGATTGCTCTGGAACATATGACACCTGTTATTTTACTTTCTGATGGATATATTGGTTTAGGTTCTAGTGTATTTCGTATTCCTAAAATGGAAGATTTACCTGAAATACATCCTCCTTTTGCTGATCCTAATGTTAAGTATTATCCTTATGAGCGTGATGAAGAATGGTTTGTGAGAAAATGGGCTATCCCAGGTACTCCTGGATTACAGCATAGAGTTGGTGGTTTAGAAAAATCTCATATCTATGGAGAAGTAACTACAGATGCTAAAAATCATGAAAAAATGGTAATTAACAGAGAAGAAAAAATTAAACGTATAGCTCGTAAATGGCCTATGCAAAGAATTACTGGTCCAGAAGATTCGGATTTATTAGTTGTTAGCTGGGGTGGTACTAAAGGTCAAGTGGAGGGTGCTATACAAAATCTAACTGCAAAAGGTTATAAAATTGCACATACTCATTTCAGATATATTAATCCATTACCTCTAAATACTCATGAAATATTGAAATCTGGTAAAAAAGTTATTGTCTGTGAGCTTAATAGAGGACAATTTGCTAATATTCTCAGAATGAACTATCAAGATATTGAATTCCATCAATATAATAAAGTTCAAGGGCAACCTTTCACAGTGAAAGAGTTAGAAAATGCATTTACAGAATTATTAAATTCATAAAATTTTAATATCATGAAAAAATCAATAAATAATACAATTCCTAAATCTGATGTACCATTAACACCGAAAGATTTTGAAAGTGATCAAATAATAAGATGGTGCCCAGGATGTGGTAATCATATGATAGTCAATTCATTAAAAAAGGTTTTTGCTGAGATTGGCTATAAAAAAGAAAATTATGTAGTTGTGTCTGGAATAGGTTGTAGTTCTAGATTACCCTATTATGTCAATTCTTATGGTTTCCATGGTATACATGGTAGGGCTAATGCTATTGCTACAGGTGTGAAGATTGCTAATCCTAAATTGAGCTTATGGGTAGCTACTGGTGATGGTGATTCTTTAGCTATTGGTGGTAATCATTTCATCCACGTTGTTAGAAGAAATTTAGATATGAATATTATCCTTTTTAATAATCAAATCTATGGACTTACTAAAGGACAATATTCACCTACTTCACCTTTGGGAGCTGTAACTAAAACTTCTCCTTATGGTACTATAGAGCATCCTTTCACAACAGGTGAATTAGTATTAGGTGCACAAGGTACATTCTTTGCGCGTTCATTAGATATATTGGTAGATCTCACTACTAATGTGCTTTTCGAAGCTGCTGAGCATGATGGCACTTCTGTTGTCGAGATTTTTCAAAATTGCGTAATCTTTAATGATGGTGCTTATAGTGAAATTACTAATAAAGAAAATCGTGATGATAATGTTTTAATCGTAGAAGATGGTAAACCAATGATTTTTGGTAAAAATAAAGACAAAGGATTAATTTTAAATAATTTTAATTTAGAAGTTGTAACTATAGGCGAAAATGGAATTACTGAAAAAGATATTTTAGTCCATGATGCTAAAACTCCTTCTCCATTTATTCATTTAATGTTAGCAAAAATGCATCATCCCTGGGTTTTTGGTGTGATAAGAAATACTCCTGCTCCTACATATGATGATCTAATGGAGGAACAAATTAGTATGGTGAAAGCTAAATCTAATATTAAATGCGTGGATGATCTCCTGAATAGTGGTGATACTTGGGAAATCAAAGGATAATTGATACAAAACTATTATTAAATAAGGAAGCATAAAACACTGCTTCCTTATTTTTTATATTTAATTTGTAAAAATTATTTTGAAGGAAAAAAAATTAATTTATATTTGCAAAAATTTTTAAAAAAAATAAGAAAAACTATGATGGAAAAAATTACAACTTCATTAAGAGAATCTAAAACAATGCGATGGACAGCATTGATTCTCGTAGCTTTCACTATGTTAACAGGATATTTCATTTCAGATGTTATGTCTCCATTAAAGCCATTAGTGGAAGCTGAACTGCAGTGGTCAAGTACAGAATATGGTGTATTTACTGGTGCTTATGGTTGGATAAATGTATTTTGTCTAATGCTAATATTAGGTGGTATAATCCTCGATGTAGCAGGTATTAGATTTACATGTATGCTTAGTGCTAGTATAATGCTTATAGGTACAGCAATTAAATATTGGGCTATCAGCACACCAGAGTTAAATGACCATATTGTGAACTTTTTATTCTTGCATATGAGAGGGCAAGTATTTTGGGCATCTATCGGATTTGCTATCTTTGGAGTAGGAGTAGAAATGGCAGGTATTACAGTTTCTAAAACTATTGTTAAATGGTTTAAGGGAAAAGAAATGGCTCTAGCAATGGGTCTAGAAATGGCTACTGCTCGTATAGGCTCTGCTTTAGCTCTTATCTTTGCTCCACTAATTGCTGAATCTATGGGTAGTGTATCTAAACCCATTATGTTTGGATTAATTTTATTATGTATAGGTTTTATTACCTTTTTTATTTATACTTTTATGGATAAAAGATTAGATGAGAGCGATGGCATCACTAAAGATAATAAACCTGCATCAGAATTTAGAATAAAAAGTATTGGACATATACTATCAAACAAAGCTTGGTGGTATATCGCTATCATGTGTGTATTATTCTATTCTGCTGTTTTTCCTTTTCTAAAATATGCTAGTGATTTAATGGTTAATAAATTTAATGTAGATCCATCTATTGCTGGTATTATACCTGGTATTTTACCATTTGGTACTATTTTATTAACACCAATTTTTGGCAATATTTATGATAGAATTGGTAAAGGCGTCACTATAATGATAATAGGTTCATTTTTAATAACACTTGTACACTTAATTTTTTCTATTCCTGGATTACATAGTGTAGCTATAGCTGTTATATTAGTTGTTTTATTAGGAATTGGGTTTTCATTAGTACCTTCTGCTATGTGGCCATCTGTAGCCAAAATTATTCCTGAGTCAGAGTTAGGTACTGCCTATGCTCTCATTTTCTGGATTCAAAATTGGGGACTAATGGGTGTACCAATGTTAATCGGTTGGGTACTAGATAAATATTGCATCTCTGGACAAATAATGAGAGACGGTAAATTAGTAAATACTTATGATTATACTCTACCTATGATAATTTTTGCAGGATTAAGTGCCATCTCTATTTTATTTGCTTTCCTATTATTGGCAGAAAATAAACGCAAAAATTTTAGTTTGCAATTACCTAATATAGAAGAAAAAATCAAAGAAAAACAAGAAGAAAATTAATTTTTTTCTTATATGTAATTAAAAAAAAGCCTTTGATGTAAAATCAAAGGTTTTTTTATTTCAATAAAATTGAATATTTTAAAAATTTTTATATAAATTTGCATATTAAAACTCTAAAAAATCAAAATTATGAGAAAGAATAGTTTAATAGTAATGTTATTGGTTGCAACTTTTTTATTTTTAACAAGTTGCAATAAATATGAAGAAGGTCCTAGCATAAGCTTGAGATCAAAAACTGAAAGATTGTGTAATATATGGAAACCAGTAAAAATCCTTGTTAATGGTTCTGAAACAATACTAAGTTCTGATCAACAAAAAACTACAATAGAATTTCAAAAGGATGGAGATGTTTTTATAACAGTTTATTACTTAGGCATCGCAGTAGCACAAACAGGACAATGGGAATTTTATGATAAATCTGAAAAAATCATCTTAACAATGAATACAGATGATACTATCCCATCAAAAGATACTTTGACTATATTAAAATTAATGGAAGAAGAACTATGGTTAGAAGAAAAAATGGATAGCGACATATTAGAATTCCATTTTGAACCTAAATAATATATTTTTTTAAAAATTTCTGAAAAAAGTATTAAAGAATTTCTTTAATACTTTTTTTTATTATTTTTTTATTCCTGGTAGCATAGGAACGAAACTAAAGCTACCGTGATACTCGACATCAAAATTATTTTCATCATTTCTAATGATTTTGTGCATTATTTGAATACCACTCTGATTATTTATAGGAGCTACTAAAATGCCACCAATTTTTAGCTGACGTTTTATTTTTTCTGGAATTTCATCTATGGCAGCAGTTATTAAAATTCTATCGAAAGGGCTGTATTGCTCTAATCCTTCATATCCATCACCTAGAAAACAACGAACATTATTGTATCCAAGAGCAGTTAAAAGTTCTTTAGCTTTTAAGTATAATTTTTCTATACGTTCTACAGTAAATACCTCTGCACCCAGATGTGAAAGTACAGCAGCTTGATAGCCACTACCAGTACCTATTTCTAATATTTTAATTTTAGGTTTAACTTCTAATAATTCTGTTTGAAAAGCCACTGTGTAAGGTTGACTAATAGTTTGTCCTTCACCAATATCAAATGGCTTATCTAAATAAGCAAAATGTTCTAATCCAGCAGGTAGAAAAAAATGTCTAGGAATAGCACTCATAGCTTTTAATACATTTTGATCTTTTATCCCTTTATTTTCTATTTCTTTAATAAGCTTATTTCTCATTCCTTGATTTTCTAGTTTGTCTTTTAGAACTCTATTACCTAGTTTGATAATTTTTTCTTCCATAATGAGTTTTTGATTAATTATGTACAAAATTATTAAATAATAAATTATGAGAAAAGGAATTGTACAAAAGCTTTTTCAAAATTATTAATCGAAATAATAATTTTTATTAATAATACAATCATAGGATAATAAAATATTTAACTAAAATTGTTATTAATATCGGATATTTTCCAGAATTAATAAACTTTTAATGGCTCAATAGTCTTATGGTTATTGAGGAAAT
>JAPXMM010000094.1:0-9932 GCA_033809015.1 Bacteroidales bacterium | reverse complement strand
TTTCATCCTATTGTAGAGATTATTGAGGAATTCTAAATTTAGTTGTTTGCCTTGTGAGAGGTGCTCTTGGAGGTTTGATACTATATCTTTCATATTTAAAATTTTGTTGCAAAGGTAATATATTTTTAAAATATTAGCATATGAATATTTTAACATTTTAAAAATAAAACAGAACCTTCTATTGCCCCCCTCTCCCACCCTTTTATCACTTTTAAATATTTAAAATTATAGCTCTAATTAGAGTTATACCTTTCAAAAATTAGTTCTTACAAAATTGTTTAAACTAATTCCTTATTCTTTGGTCAAAAATTTATAATATAGATATAAATAATAAAATAGGCATCAATATTCGAGTAAATATAATTAGCAACATTTTTTGTAAAAGAACCATTTCTTTATTTTATCTTATGATATATTTTTAGTAAATTTGCAAATAAATATACACTATTTTTATGGATAATGAAGAAAATGAATTAACTCAAGGAGGTGGGCAAATTTTTGATATTAACATAGAAGAGCACATGAAGACTGCTTATATTAACTATTCTATGTCTGTAATAGTTTCTAGAGCTCTACCAGATGTACGTGATGGGTTAAAACCAGTACATAGACGTGTTTTATTTGGTATGTACGAGTTGGGATTGTATTCTAATAGGCCAACTAAGAAAAGTGCTCGTATTGTAGGTGAGGTATTAGGTAAATATCATCCACATGGCGATTCATCTGTTTATGATGCTATGGTTCGTTTAGCTCAACCCTGGTCTATGCGTTACCCATTAGTTGAAGGACAAGGTAATTTCGGTTCTATAGATGGAGATAGCCCTGCAGCAATGCGTTATACAGAAGCTAGATTAAGTAAATTAGCTGAAGAAATGCTTGCTGATTTAGAAAAAGACACCGTAGATTTTCAAAATAATTTTGATGATTCACTTCGTGAACCTATGGTTTTACCTTCTAAAATTCCTAATTTGCTCCTTAATGGCTCATCTGGTATTGCGGTAGGTATGGCTACAAATATGCCACCTCATAATCTTGGCGAAGTTGTAGATGGTATTATAGCTTATATCGATAATAGAGATATAACAGTCGAAGAATTAATGAACTACATTAAAGGACCTGATTTCCCAACAGGTGGCTTGATTTATGGTATTGATGGAGTAATAGAAGCTTATAAAACTGGAAGAGGTAGAGTAGTGATACGTGGTGAAGCCGAGTTTGTAGAAAATAATAATAAATCACAAATTATAATCTCTAGCATACCTTATCAGGTAAATAAAAGTGATCTGGTTCAAAAAATAGCTGATTTAGTAGAATCTAAAAAAATCGATGGTATCACTGATATTCGTGATGAATCTGATAGAGAAGGTATTCGTGTAGTAATAGACCTGCGTCGTGATGCTAATGCTAATGTCATTCTCAATTCTTTATATAAGTTTAGTCCACTACAATCTTCTTTTAGTATTAATAATATTGCTCTTGTTAATGGAAAGCCAGAAACATTGAATCTCATTCAGCTAATTCACTATTATGTAGAGCATCGTCATGAAGTTATTATTCGTAGATCTAAATATGAACTTAACGAAGCTGAGAAAAGAGCTCATATTCTGCAAGGACTACTAAAAGCCTTAGACTTTATAGATGAGGTCATTGCTATCATCAGAGCTAGTGAAACTGTTGATATAGCAAAAGCTAATTTGATGGAACGTTTCGATTTTTCTGATATCCAAGCTACTGCTATTGTAGATATGCGTCTACGAACATTGACAGGATTAGAACGAGATAAATTAGAAAGTGAATATGATGAATTAATGAAAAAAATCACTTATCTAAAAGACGTCTTGAGTAATTTAGACCTACAGATGCAAATAATAAAAGATGAGCTTTTAGAAATTAAACAAAAATATAATGACAAACCTCGCACAGAAATCGATGTTCATGGCAAAAATGTTAGAATTGAAGATTTGATAGCTGATGAACCTGTAGTCATTACTATATCACATCTGGGCTATATAAAACGTACAAAACTGAGTGATTATCGTAGTCAAAATAGAGGTGGTAAGGGCAAAATTGCTTCAGATATAAGAAATGAAGATTTTATAGAAAATATTTATATTGCCACTAATCATGATTATTTACTACTTTTTACTAAAAAAGGTAAAGTCTATTGGTTGAGAGTTTTTGAAATACCAGAAGCAGCTCGTAATGCTAAAGGTAAACCTATTCAAAACTTGATAGCCATTGATGCTGATGATAAAATTCAAACAATTATCAATACCAAAAATTTAGAAAATACTGATGCTATAAAAGATGATTATGTTATTTTCATAACAAATAATGGAATAATTAAAAAGACTAGTTTGACTTTTTATGCACGTCCACGCAATAGTGGCATCATAGCTTTAGGTATTCGAGATGATGACAATCTTTTAAAAGTAGCACTCACACATGGTAATTCTGAAATATTTGTGGCTACTAGTGAAGGTAAAGCTGTTAGATTTAATGAAGAAGAAGTACGCCCCATGGGTAGGACAGCTACTGGTGTAAAAGCACTTTCTCTCAATTCTAGTACTGATAAAGTGATAGGTATGGTGGCATTGGAAAATGAAAATCAACAAATCTTGGTTATTTCTGAGAAAGGTTATGGTAAACGTTCATTATTATCTGCATATCGCAAAACTCACCGTGGTGCTAAAGGTATAAAAGCTATGAATACTACTGATAAAACAGGTAATCTAATTAGCATTATTGATGTTACTAATGAAGATGATGATATTATGATAATAACTAAAAATGGCATTGGTATTAGATTAAATATTTCAAATATTCCATTACTAAATAGGGTAACTCAAGGTGTTAGAATAATTAATTTAAACAGTGATGATGACATAGCTTCTGTAGCTAAGATAGCTCATGATATTGACAATAGTTCCATTAATGAAATAGAAGAAGATAATCTAAATATTGATGAAACTGATGTTACAATCGATCAAGATGCTAATATAGATGAGTTATAAAAAATTTTTTAAATTTGTAAAATGGTATTATTTTTGTAGAAAAATTCATTAAAAAATATTTCAATATGAAAACTAAAATTTTGTTTTTAAGTACTATACTTTTAATGAGTATAAATTCATTTGCCCAATCAAATAAAGTATTAGACGCTTTCAATTATTTAAAAGCTGGTAAATTAGATAAAGCCAAAGCTGCTATAGATGCTGCTGCTTTATATCCAGATACTAAAGATGATCCTAAAACATGGCTCTACAAAGGTAATGTTTATTTAGCCTTAGCTATTAAACAAAATGAAACCAATAATCCTTATCAAAATTTAGCTGCTAATCCGTTAGATACTGCTCTAGAAGCTTATAAAAAATGCCTTACCCTAGATCCAAATTTTATCGCACCTGCTGCTAGTCCCAATAGCCCAAGAGTTGGACTGAAATTAGTAGCTGATGAATATTTTAATAAAGGAGCAAACTATTTTAATAATAAAGATTTTAATAATGCTCTTTCATTATTTGAGAAAACTAGAACAATTAGGAAAATTTATTCTTCTACTCCAGATACTTTAGCTAATTTTTATGGAGCTGTGGCTGCTCTGAACCTTCAAGATACTATTACTGCAGAAAAATATTTAAAAGAGTTAACTACATACGCAGAATACAAAAATCCTACTGCTTTTAATTTACTTTTTGATATTTATCTAGCTAAAAAAGATACTACAAATATGCTAAAAACTGTTGAATTAGCTAAAAAAAGATTCCCTAATAATAATGACGTCCTACTGCGTGAAATAAATTATTATTTAATTACTGGAAATATAGAAAAATCTCAAACCTTGTTACAGGAAGCTATTGCCAAAGATCCTAATAATCATATGCTTTATTATGTGGTAGGGACTAATTATGATCAATTATCGCAAGATACTTCACTTAATCAAGAACGTAGAGATATGTTTTTCGAAGAAGCTAAAAAGGCTTACCAAAAAGCTATTGAACTGAATAATGAATTTTATGAAGCTTACTATAACTATGGTGCATTATTATTTAATAAAGGTGTAGAAATTTTCAATAAAGCCAATGCTCTGCCTCCAACAGCTCAAGCAGAATATGAGAATCTAAAAAAAGTTTATGAGGATTTATGGCATCAAGCATTACCTCTATTAGAAAAAGCTCTGTCCTTGCAACCCAATGACATTCCAACATTATATACACTTAGAACTATCTATGCTAGATTATCAATGCCAGATAAACTCAAAGAAGTAAACCAAAAAATTGATAGTTTAAAAAATAATCAATAATATAAATTAATTCCATAATTAAAAGAGTTGTCATAAATGACAACTCTTTTTTTATTTATTAATTTTTTTTTGCAATTTATTATTTGATATTTATCATTTATCTTATTTTTTTTAAATTTATATATTAATTTTGTTTAATACAAAAAACAAAAAATATGAAAAGGTTAGAAAACAAAGTAGCAATAATCACCGGTGCTGCAAAAGGCATGGGTAAAGAAGAGGCAATATTATTTGCTAAAGAAGGTGCTAAAGTAGTAGTGGCTGATATCTTAAAAGATGAAGCAGAACTAGTAGTTAACGAAATCATGAAAAATGGTGGAGAAGCTCTCGGTTGTAAGCTAGACGTTTCAAAAGCTAAAGATTGGAAAAAATTAGCTGAAGACATTGAAAAGAAATGGGGAAAAGTAGATGTATTAGTCAATAATGCTGGTATTTTAAGTATGGCAGGTATAGAAGATACCGATGAAGATGAATGGGACAGAGTAATGAACATAAATGCCAAAGGCGTTTTTTTAGGTATAAAATACATTTTACCACTAATGAAAAAAACTAAAAATGGATCTATAATAAATATTTCCTCTATCTATGGGTTAATAGGTAGTGGTGCTGCAGTGACATATCATTCTTCTAAAGGAGCTGTGAGACTTTTAACAAAAACCGTTGCTGCTGAATTAGCTAAATATAATATTCGTGTTAATTCAGTGCACCCAGGTGTAATAAGAACACCTATGACTAATGATTTATTAAAAGATCCAGCAAATACTAAAGCTCTTCTAGGTACAACAATTTTAGGACGACCTGCTGAGGCTATAGAAGTAGCTTATGGAGTATTATTCCTAGCTTCAGATGAATCATCTTTTATGACTGGATCTGAGTTAGTAATAGATGGTGGCTATACAGCACTATAAATTTGAAAATTATTAATAATTTTACAAACCAAAAATAAAAAAATATGAAAAAGTATGAATGCGAAATTTGTGGATATATTTATGATCCAGCAAAAGGAGACCCAGATTCTGGTATAGCACCAGGAACCCCATTTGAAGACCTTCCCGATGATTGGGTTTGTCCTGTATGTGGTGTAGACAAAACAGAATTCAGTGTTTTAGAAGATTAAAATGAATACATTGTAAAATACGAAGCCCATTCTAAAGAATGGGCTTCGTATTTTATTATAATATTTATATTTTCAAGAAAATTTAAGTCAAATTATTAAGTCACTTGATATTTATAAAAAGAGAGGGAAATATTAAGGAGCATAGATGTTAAGAAATATATTTTTAATCTTTTAAAAAGGAATAGTAAGAAAATATTTAAATGTTATAAAATAAATATGTTTTTGACATCAGATCAGTGTACCGCTCCCACGCCCGCCTATCCGACGCCGCCAAATTCAGTATCCTCCCCGTATCTTCTATAATCTTCTCAGCCAGATACTTTCCTTTCACTACAAACCACATTAGATAGTTCTGCAGATACTTTGTTGCCACTCCACGAAACTTGTAATATATCTAGCCAACAAAATCGGTTATTTTACAATGAACAGTTGATACACTGTATATCCCACGCTTCATCTTATTTTTGTTGGTTATTTCTTTGTGTGTTATGTGCTCTACAGTTACTGTCTTGAAAGCTTTTATATTGCTGCCACATACCACTGAATCCTTAGATATTCTATATTTTAGAAAATCTGATATGTGATCGGCCTGCACTCTTTCATCTTCTAATTTTTTGAACAAAATATTTCCACTCCTGTCTATGGCAGCTAATACTGCCACTTTTGTTGGCGTCTTTTTCTTTAACTTTTTTAGCTCTTTATTGTCTCGTTTCTCGTATATCTATTTAAATAAAAGAATTAACCATTCATAGTGAGGAGAAATTCTTCATTGTTTTGAGTAAATCTCATTCTCTCTTGAATAAAAAGCATGGCTTCTTGCGTAGTCATATCAGCTAAGTGATTTCTTAATATCCAGACTCGCTGTAGAATATCTTTGGGGACTAAAAGATCATCTCGTCTAGTACTAGATGCCACAATGTCAATAGCTGGGAAAATACGTTTATTAGATAATTTACGATCTAGCTGTAGCTCCATATTGCCAGTACCTTTGAACTCTTCGAAAATAACTTCATCCATTTTGGAGCCAGTATCTGTCAGAGCAGTAGCAATTATAGTCAACGATCCACCATTTTCTATTTGACGAGCAGCACCAAAGAAACGTTTTGGTTTTTGTAAAGCATTAGATTCTACACCACCTGATAATATTTTGCCACTTGGAGGTGCCATTGTATTGTGAGCACGAGCTAGGCGAGTAAGAGAATCTAAAAGAATAACTACATCATGGCCACATTCTACCATGCGTTTAGCTTTTTCTAAAACTAATTGAGATATTTTTACTTGTTTTTCAGCAGGTTCATCAAAAGTAGAAGCTATCACCTCCGCCCTGACACTTCTTATCATATCAGTTACTTCTTCAGGTCTTTCGTCTATTAATAAAATTATCAAATATACTTCTGGATGATTATAAGCAATAGCATTGGCTATTTCTTTTAAAATCACCGTTTTACCTGTTTTAGGCTGCGACACTATTAAACCACGTTGTCCTTTGCCTATAGGGCAGAATAAATCTATTATACGACTCGTTAAAGTTTCTTGAGGATGACCAGTAAGATTAAATTTTTTATATGGAAATAATGGTGTCATGTAATCAAATGGCACTCTATCTTTGACAACTTGTGGATCTAAACCATTAACTTTCAATACTTTAACAAGTGGGAAATATTTTTCCTTTTCTCTTGGAGGCCTTATAGTACCATCAATGGTATCACCTACTTTTAATCCCAATGTTCTTATCAAAGTATTACTAACATACACATCATCTGGTGAATTGTAATAATTAAAATCTGAACTTCTTAAAAAACCAAAACCTTCAGCTAAAATATCTAATACACCTTGTACCTCTATAATACCTTCATTTTCCCAAGAATAAATTTTAGGTGATTTTGTGGTTTTCTCTTCAATTAATTCTTCATCTTGTAGAAGGATTTCAGTATTTATTTTTTCATCTTCTTTGGTATTATCAACTGGCTCCACTTGTAGTTCAGTATCTATAATTTCCTCATCGTCTATTGTAGATATTTCTAAGGTTTCAGTATCAATTATTTTAGGTTGTTCATCATTATGAATTTTCTTTTCTTTTTTTATATGATTATTCTGGTTATGATTATCATTTTTTTTATCTAAGATATTTTGTTGCTGAGGTTTTTTTTCATCATTAGAAACATTAGAATTATTAGTGGTTTCATTGTTGTTTTTTATCAGTTTTTCAGAATTATTTTCAGTTTTATTAGATGAGGCTACCATTACTTTTTTACTAGTGGCAATCCTTTTCCTCGGTGCTTTATTTTGTGTATCTGCAATATTTTCAGATTTTTGCGTATTAGTAGTATCTTTAGTTTTATTAGCTTCCTCAGAATTATTGTAAGAGTTGTCTATGAGTTTTTGTATCTCATCTTCATTATACAAGGGATGCTTTAAAATCAAGGTAATAAGTTGATCTTTTTTATACTTTCTAGGATTACTTATTTTTAAATATTTGGCAATAATAAGTAATTGATTGATTTTTAAATCATTTAGATTCATAATATTTTGTGATTAATTAACAAATTCAAAAAAATATTTAATAATAATACACTTTATGCAGCAGTTATTAAAATTTATTAAAGAGATTAATATTTTTTGGATTAACTTAATTTATAAAAAATAAGTATTTAAAAAATTTCTATTTGCAAAATTAAAAATAATATTTAAAATAACAAAATTTAAAATTAATATAAGCTAAAGAAATATATAATATTAGTTTTTTATTTATAGATAATAATTAATTTTGTAAAAAATGATGAAACGATCAAATCTTTTTATTTGGATAGGAATCAGCCTTACGATAGGTATAATTCTAGGTTTGATACTAAATAATAGACAACCTAAATTCAATTTGTCCACTAATGAAGGGAAAATTTACGAAATTATAAAATACCTAGAAGATAATTATGTAGATTCTGTGAGTTATAAACAATTAGAAGATTTATCTATAGAAAAATTGCTTTCATCATTAGACCCGCACTCTACCTATTTAACTAAAGAAGATATAATAGCTAGTACAGATCCAGTATTGGGAAAATTTGAAGGCATTGGTATACAATTTAGAATGGTGAAAGATACTGTAAGAATAATATATGTAATACCTAATGGTCCAGCATCTAAAAAAGGCTTAAAAGCAGGGGATAAAATTATAGAAGTAGATGGCAAATCCATTGCTGGTCAAAAGATTAAAGATATAGAAATCGTAAAAATCCTCAAAGGACCTAAAGGAACAAAGGTAAAAGTAGGAATAAAACGTGAAGGTTATGATGAGATACTACATTACGAACTAACAAGAGATGTGATACCTTTATATACCGTAGATGCTTCATTTTTAATAAATCCTCAAACTGGTTATATACGAATAAATAGCTTCTCATCAAATACAGCAGAAGAATTTAAATCAGCATTAAAAAATCTTAAAAACCGCTTTCAAATAAAAAATTTAATTATCGATCTACGAGATAATGGAGGAGGAGTTTTAGAAAGTGCAGTAGAAGTAGCAAATATATTTTTACCTAAAGGATCATTAATAGTCTACATTGAGGGACAACATAGACCTAGAAAAGATTATTATGCATGGGGAGATACGTTAGGAAATGAACTGAATGTTGCTGTATTAGTAAATCAGTTTACAGCATCTGCATCTGAAATAATAGCTGGTGCTTTACAAGATAATGATAGAGCAACTATTATAGGTAGACGAACTTTTGGCAAAGGACTAGTTCAAGAACAATTAATGTTAAAAGATTCTACTGCTTTGAGAATAACAGTAGCTAGATATTACACACCATCAGGTAGATGTATTCAACGTCCATACAATGAAGGTTATGAAAAATATTTCTTAGACTACTACGAATCTATTTTAGACACTACTAGCTTACATTCACTAAGAAAAAATATAGATACAGTAAAATATTATACAGTAAAAGGTAGAGTAGTATACGGTAATGGAGGTATAATGCCAGATACAATTGTTATAAAAGATTATGATATACCAATACTATCATATTCCAAAACATTAGCTTCACAAACATTTTATGATAAATTAACAGATTATATTCAAAATAATAGACAAAAAATACTAAAACTCTATCCTAATGAAGATGATTTTGCTAAACAATATAAAATATCAGATGAACAAATGAAAACATTACTAGGTGATAGTTATTACTACATAGGGAAACAATACAAGAGTACATTTGCCAAAATCATAACTAGTTATATGGCGAGGGAATTATATTCACCAGCAGCATATATAAAAGTTAGCTTTCCAATAGATAAATGCATACAGACTGGATTAGAAGTATTGAAGACTAAGGGTAAGTAAATAGTAAAAAAGAAGGGGAATAAAAACGAATCTCCTTAATTAATATATCTGTTTAAAACAATTAATGATATTAATATCATATAAAATTTATTATATATATTTGCCAAAAATCCAATATTTATGAAGACTTTAGTAGATAACATTAATATGCATCTGGCTATGAG
>JAPXMM010000093.1:0-10173 GCA_033809015.1 Bacteroidales bacterium | reverse complement strand
TGTTTCAGCTCTTCTTTTATTTGATTGTTTTTAACTCTATTTTCTCCGGTATGTTTGAAAAGTAAATTACCTTCTCTATCTGTCATCACTAATACAGCAACGTTTGGATGAACAGTATTCATAGCTCGCTCTTTTTCTTCTAAACTTTTGTATCTGCGTCCTTTTTCTGAATATTGCAGCAATAGTTCGTCAGCTTCTGTTATTCCAGAGAAATTAATTCCTCCTTCTAATCCTTGGATTGCAGATAGAATTTTATGTCTCCATCTGAAACTTGTTGGTAAACTAATGCCAACTTCACTAGCACAAGCTCTTAAGCTTTTGCCTTCGAGCATGCATTTCAGATAATCTAACAGTAGAGGATATTTATGCATATGATAAACAAGCGATTTGGCAGTTTCTCGAAATTGATATTTACAATTTTTACATTTATAGACTTGTCTGCCATTGCGAACACCTGCTTTAGTAACATGCTCACATCTACATCTGGGACAAATGGGAGCGGTAGATAGAATCTTGATTCTCTGATAGTCTAATGCTGTCAATCTATTCTCATTAAGGAATTGGTAAAGATTATCTAAAAATTCACGTTTACCCTCTTTGGTCAGAGCCAGCATTTTTTCTATGTTTTCAGCTGTATATTCCATAAAATTTTCTTTTTTGCAAAATTAATAAAAATATATAATACTGAAATTTAAACAAAAATTTTGTATCTCCTTCCAATACCTTGTTTAAGATTGAAATCTTAAATTTATCATTTATTTTTAGATAATTAATAATGAATTTATTAATTTTTATCACATATAAAATAATTTATTTAACTTTGAAAAAAATAATTAAAATGTTAGGATTAAATAAAGTTTTATTAATAGGATATGTAGGCAGAGATCCAGAGATTAAGGTTGATAATCCAGATAACAAAAAAGTATCCTTTAGTTTAGGTGTGAGCACTATGCGTAGAGATAATGCTGATAATACTGAATGGTTTAATATATCTGCTTGGGGTAAATTAGCCGAAATAATAGAAAAATACGTGAAAAAAGGTATGCCTGTTTATATAGAGGGGAAATTCCGTTCATATGAATTTACCGATAATCAAAATAATCAAAGAAGAGGCTACGAAGTAGTAGCTGATAATGTGATAATGTTATCTAGCAAAAATGATAAATTTAGTTCTGATTCTATACCTAATGAGCAACCACATAATAATATACCTATTCATAATGATTTAGATGCAGATGATAATTTCGAACCTAGTGATGATTTACCATTTTAATAAATTTAAATAATTTTTTATCATAATGGAAGATATACCGCTTATATCGGGAATATTATTTGCAATATTGTTTTCTCTTACAACTCTAATATATTTTATAATATCACTATTAGAATATTCTTTTTTTCAAATTCCTAGCAATTATTTAGATAACAATCAAAAGCCAAAGAATGTTATAGATTTTTATATTAAAAATTTTATCGAGCAACCTGAATCCCCATTATTTACTTGGTTTATATTTAGAATATTAATAATAATTTCTCAAACAATTATTTTGTGGCTGTTTTTATTAAATTATTTTACTTCTTTTAATTTAATCATAATTTTATTATTAGCATTTCTCATTGTAATATTTATAGACTATATATTTGCAGAATGGATTTCTTTTTTAATAATAAAATATGTAAATTCACAAAAAATAATAAAATATTTTTTATGGATATTTATACCATTTATTACAATTAATAAATATTTAATAAATATTTTCCCAATATTAAAAAAAGTGTTTTCACACAGATTTGCTAAAAAAGAAGAGGTAACTATAGATGAGCTCACGGAAGCTATACAAATATCAATAAATAATGAGTCAATAAATACGCCTACTACTTCAGTTTTATTGAGAGGAGTAATAAACTTGAGTGAAATAGAAGTCAAAGAAATAATGAAACCTCGTGTAGATGTAGTTGCTATTTCTGTTGAATCTAGTTTTAAAGAAATTATAGATTTAATTGTAGAATATGAATATTCTCGTTATCCAGTTTATGAAAAAGACATTGATAATATAAAAGGAGTGCTATACATAAAAGATTTATTACCATACATGACTAATGCTAAAGACGATTTTTATTGGCAAAAGCATGTACGTAGTCCATTTTTTATTCCTGAGAATATGCTAGCAAGCAATCTGCTAAAAGAATTTCAAAAAAATCGAATTCATATAGCAATAGTTGTAGATGAGTATGGTGGTACCTCTGGAATAGTTACTTTAGAAGATTTATTAGAGGAGATAGTTGGCGAAATACAAGACGAACATGATAATGATGCTGATGAAATCTTTACTAAAAAAATTGATGATAATACCTATCTGGTCGATGCTCGCATTAGTCTTAATGATTTTATTAAATTGATACATTGTGATGAAGATTATTTCGAAGAATTTGAAGACCAAATAGAAACTGTAGCTGGCGTCATATTAACTCTTTTGGGTAATTTCCCACAAAAAAATGAAGAAGTTATTTATAAAAATTGTAAATTTAAAATATTATCTATTGATGAGCGTAGAATAAAAATAGTACGTGTAGAACTTTTACCAACAAAAGAAGATGATAATGGCTAATTTTAAAACTTATTTCTATTTAATTATTATTAGTTTTATAATATTATTTTGTAGCTGTCTGAGAGATGAACCAGTACCTATACCCAAACCATTTGGTTATATGAGGGTAGATTTACCACAAAAACAATATAATTGGTTAGACACTATTTATCCATTCAAGTTCAAATATCCAGTATATGCTGAATTGGTGCCCTATAATGGCAAAAGTAAAGAAGAAGATGCTGAATATTGGTTTAATTTATCTATACCAAGCTTTAATGCCTATCTATATTTTACTTATAAAGAAATAAAAAATGATTTACCAGATTTGAGGGAAGATTCACGTATATTTGTTATAAAACATATTCCTAAAAGTTCAAACATCCAGGATATCGAAATTAATGTGCCAGAGCATAAAGTTTATGGCATATTATATGATATTCAAGGTAATGAAGTTGCATCTCCATTTCAATTTTTTGTTACAGATTCTTCTAAACATTATTTACGTGTAGCTCTTTATTTTAATAATATTCCCAATAATGATTCTCTAAAACCTATCATTGATTTTTTAAAAATTGATATTGACACATTGATAAATTCACTTACTTGGAAATAATTTTTTTTGAATTTTAAAATAATATTTATCACAAAATAATCACTTATAATTTTTTTGAATAATTTTGCTATTACAATTTAACACTACAAAAACAACAATAGACAAATGAAACTTAAAGAAAATAGATGGTTGCTAATTTCGATTGTAATTGGTTCATTTTTTAATAGTTTTATGTCTTCATCACTAAATATCGCTATGCCAGTGATAGACATAGAATATGGCATAGGAGTAGATAAAGTAGCCTGGATAACAAAATCCTTCCTTTTAGCATCTGCTATTGGTTTATTATTATCTGGGTGGTTAGCTGATAATTTTGGCAGAAGAAAAATTTTTTTAATTGGCAATTTAGTATTTGGAGCAATATCATTACTAATAATTTTTTTGAAAAAATTTTATTTACTGGTAATATTTAGATTTTTCCAGGGATTGGGAAGCTCGATGATTATGGCATCGGCACCAGCACTCATAGCATCAGCTTTTGACACTAATAAACGGGGATTTGTTTTAGGCATACAAACTACATTTACCTATGTTGGCTTATTATTAGCACCTTTATTAGGTGGCATTCTAACGCAATATTTTGGATGGAAGAGTTTATTTTTATTCAATTTCTTTTTTACAATCTTAGCATTAATAATTATAGCCTTTGGTGTAAAAAGTGAATGGAAAAACGAAGAAAAAATTAAGTTCGATTTCTATGGATATAGTCTTTTTGTGGTAGTAGTTATTGGTATTGTATTAGCCTTAGAATGGTTGAATTGGAACTCATTAATAGCTATAGCTATTAGCTTTTTATTCGGCTATGGTTTCATAATATATGAATTGCAGCATCCACAACCGTTTATTTCTATACCATTTATTCGCAGTAATATATTTTTTACACATTCTATTTTAGCAGCTTTGATAAATTATGCTACTACATTTGCCATTAGCTACATATTAAGTATATATTTACAGAATGTAAGAGGTATGAAACCTATACAAGCTGGTGTAGTTCTTAGTTTTCAACCACTAATGATGGCTTTGTTTTCTGCATTTTTTGGCCATTTATCAGATAAACATAATCCAGGTAAAATAGCTTCATATGGTATGGCTATCATATCAGGATCATTACTTTTAATTGGATTATTAATTAATGAAACAATCCCAATTTTTATTTTAGCAATTCTTTTAACTATACTTGGGTTTGGCTTTGCACTATTCTCATCTCCTAATACTAATGCAGTAATGAGCTCTATCAATAAAAATGCGTATGGATTCGCATCTGCGTTTTTAGCTTTTAGTAGGCTCTTTGGACAATTTATTTCTATGGCTTTAGCTTCTAGCTTGATATTATTAGTGAATAGTAGAAATATGGAAATCTTGCACTTTAGTTCATTAGTATTATCTACTAAAATAATTTTCATTATTTTTGCTACTTTGAGTGCTTATGGCGTTCATCTTTCTGTACAAAGAATAAAGAAAAATTAAGTACCTTTTTATTTATCCTTGATTTTTATCATTCATCAAGTTTTATTTTTTAATTCATGTTAATTTTGTAATAAAAATTATGAAAAAAATAATTGCTATTATTACAATACTATTATCTAGTAGATTAATAGGACAAAATTTCGAATTTAAACCATTACCCTATGCATTTGATGCATTAGAGCCATTTATTGATGCTAAAACTATGGAAATACACTATTCTAAACATTATAAAACATATTATGAAAATTTTATTAATAGTATAGAAGGTACTAAAGCTGAAAATATGAGCATAGAAGAAATATTTTCTAATATAGAGACTTTGCCTACAGTAGTTCGAAATAATGGTGGTGGATATTGGAATCATCAATTTTTTTGGAATATAATGGTTTCTCAAGGAACACCACTAACAGATAAAAAACTTAAAAATGCTATTAATAAATCTTTTGGTACTTTCGATAACTTTAAAGAACAATTTAAAAAATCTGCACTTAGTTTATTTGGTAGTGGATGGACGTGGTTAATAATCGATGAAAACAAAAATTTACAGATAATCAATACACCCAATCAAGATAATCCTTTGATGTCTATCGCTCCAACCAAGGGTATTCCTATCCTAGCTATTGATATTTGGGAACATGCATATTATCTAAAATATCAAAATAGACGTTCAGAATATATTGATAACTGGTTTCAAGTAATTAATTGGGAAGAAGTTGCAAAATTATACCATCAAACCATAGATAAACAAAAATAATTTGTTTAAATTAAACGTCTAATTCTATAATTAATGATACTTTAATAAACCCCTTCATTATTTCTACTAGCACGATAGATATTTGTAAGTTCATTATATGAATTTAGTAAAACTGTTTCAATATTTTTTGTTAAATATTTAGTATCTGCTTTAAAATCATTTACTAAGATTACAAACGCAATAGTATCCATAGAATCTGGCAAATCAAAATATCCTGCAAAGCCTCGAGTATAACGTAAATAACCACTTTTGGCTTTTAAATTATTCTCTAATGGAGTATTTTTTAAAAACCTTTTCAATGTTCCATTGACACCAGCTATGGCTAAAGAATTGTTTAAATCATTATACCAGCTTTCATTACTAGAAGCTATCAATATAGTTAGCAATGCATCAGCTGTTAATAAATTTCTTCTACTCAAGCCACTACCATCATATATTTTAATCTCTGTAGTATCTGCTCCATATCTATAAAGCATTTTTTTAGCTAAAGAGCCATAAGATTTATAAGAACCGTCGCCATATTTTTTAGATATTGCCTTAGCTAAAGCCTCTGCTCCTACATTATAACTATTTCTAATTGTAAAAGAAATCACACTATCTAATGGCATAGATTCATAATTTAATATTAAATATTTATTATCATAAATAACAGTGTCATTGTATGTAGTAATGAGATTACCTTTCACAAAGATTCCATTGCTAGAAAGTGATTGTTTTGTTTTCCAAGCAAAGCCATAAGCAGGATCTGGACTAGAAGCTTTCACAAACATGGTATCTCCATTTCCCTTTGGAATAGTGCCAGAGAAAATATAAGATTTATCCAATGGTCTGCCAGTTACATTAGTATAATTACCATAATTTCTATTAGCTATTTTTATTTTGTTTTGATAAATAACATGAGGAAACTCCGGAATAGTAAATAATATTTTAGCTGTTTTGCCATAATCTGGTGTTAATTTATAAGCTATTTTCCATACATTACCATTATACATCAATGATGAAGCACCCGCACCATAATAATTACCTAAATCTTCATAATCATAAGCAGCTGAAACAATGTCACTACCCCAATAGCTGGCATCTGCTATAATATTCCCTTTTACAGTATCTATCCCCATTGTTTTTAGAATATAAACTAAAGAATCAAAAAATTTATTCTTTTCAGGAAAATCATCGCCTATTAATGGATCTCCAGTACCATATATATAAATATTACCATTCCAAATATTGCCAATTTGTTCACCACTCAGATAAGCATAAGTATTAAATTTGTAATCATCTCCAAGATAGTAATATGCAGAGACAGCAGTTATCAATTTATTAACAGAAGCGGGTATTAGAGGTTTAAAGGAATTGACTGATAATAAAGTTTCCTGCTTTTTGAAACTATACAATACAAAAGAAAATGAATTTTCATTTACTCGAGGATCATTACGCAGTGGAGATAATATTAATGAATTATCTAAAGATTGTGCGGATAAAACTAAAATATTAAAACTAAATAATAATAATAAAAGTACTCTTTTCATAATAATTCTTTTCTATTTATCTTTTTGATTACAAATCTTACCCACGGATCTTTTAAAGGATTATTAAAATTGGGTTGAGCCCATTGCAAAGGAAAATCCATATCTATAGGCTCACGATTATACTCTGGAAATTGTGTAAATTCTAATAAACTAAGCGAAAAAGAAATTTTAGAATTAGGCAAATAAATTTGTTTGCTTTGACCGAAAGTACCTCTTTTAGTGCCACCAGGTGGTAATCCTACTAAATAAGTATTTGGACGATGTGATAAAAGATTAGCTGTCAGAGCAGCAGCAGATATACTCCCACCATCAGTCAAAACATAGATATTGCCATCGAAATGTTTTTTATTTGGTTTAGTTGCTTTGCTAACTTCACATTCTACAGGACCCTTATAGCCAGCTTTTAGTAACCTCATTTCTTTATTATTAAAAGTATTAATTGTTAAAAAGAAATTGTACCATTCACGTTGCGTTTGACCGTTATTCAAAAGTATTTGATCTGTCCATTTACTAGGATGAGCTCTATAAGTTTTGACAAAAATAAAAGGGTCAATCATCAAATATTTCAAAAAGTCTTCAGCTACACTTACATATCCACCTAGGTTACCACGCAAATCAATGATTAAATTATCAATTTTGTATTTCCTCAAATTAGATAAAACTATTGGCATTAGCTGTGAAGGTGTATTGTAAGAATTATTTAGAAAATCAGAAACGTATAAATATGCAGTATTTATTTCTGGATAAATAGCAAACTTATAAGGATTATTTAGATCTTTTAGATAAGGAGAGAAAAAAGATTGTGAACTTTTCCGATCACGCATAGAAATACCATCTATACTATATTTGAAGGTATCATTTGACATTTCATTGAGTAATATGCAAGAATTAAAATTTTTCACTTGATAGACTATAGGAAAATAATAATAAAATAATAAGGAAGCATTATTGTCTTTTGTGGCTTTCAGTCCAATATCTGCATTACATAAATCAGATAATGTGTTGTAAATCTCTGTAGCATCAATATTATTTATAGATAAAATACGAGTATTTACAAAAAATGAATCATTAGCTATATCTTTTAATAAATAAATTTTACTATTATCGAAAGCTACTACCCCACCGAAAAATTTAGGAAGAACCTTTTGGTAAGCATAATAATCTAAATTTAACATTAAATGCGAATCATCAATTTTGGAAAAAATAGTAACTAATCTAATAAAGAATTCATCAATACTAATACTATCATCAATAGATAAAAAAATATTAGAAAAAGCATTCTTTAAATATATAGAGTCTGATACCTCGTTTATATTAGGGTGAGATTTAGTAAGATATTGATATAAATTGGATAAATCTATGTAAGCCTCTAATTTAGATAATTTAACATTATCTGAATTTTGAGCTGATAAATTAAAATTTTTTAAAATAAAAATAAAAAAAATTATTCTAAAAAATGGTTTCATTCTTTTTTTGCAAATATAATAAAATTACCATATTAATGAAGATATTAATAATTAATTTTCTCAAAATTACTTAATATTTCATCAATAGCCATATCAATATTGTCTTTCTTTACTAGTACATACAAAATATCACCTGGTAGAATAACAGTTTGCCCAGACGGAGCTATTACCTCATTATTTCTATTAATCATTGTTATAGTACTATTGGGCGGTAAATCAAGATCAGCTATAATGCATTCTCCACTATATAATCCATCATCAATAAAAATCTCTATTAAATCTACATCTGTATCATGCACAGTAACTAATTCCATAGAATTCAAAACATTTTTCCTTTTTTTAGTAGTTAATTTTAATAGATTAGCTATTTTATTTAATGATGATCCCTGTATGACAATAGATAAAATAACTGCGATAAAAATGATATTAAACATATGATGATTAGGATCTAATCCGGCAATCAAAGGATAAGTAGCTAAAACAATAGGTACAGTACCTCTAATGCCGCTCCAACTTATGAAAGTTTTTTTCTTTATAGATAATTTAGTAAAAGCAGTTAATAAAAAAACCGTAACGGGACGAGCTACTAAGGTCAAAATTAAAAATAATCCTATACCATATAAATAAATCTCAGGAAATTTACTTGGAAAAGCTAAAAGCCCTAATAGAACATAAATAACAACATTGGTAATAAAAGATAACGTATCTGTAAATGTGGCGATTCTATTATTATAGGGGAGTTTAGTGTTACCTAATATTAGACCTGTAAAAAATACTGCCATCAAACCGTTGGCTTTACATAATTCTGCTATACCAAAGCTAAGAAATATGATCCCAATTATCAATAAATGATAGTATCCGGCATCTAGATCTTTAATCTTCTTTATAATTATTTTACTTAAAATTCCAATTAAAATACCTATTGCTATACCTCCAATAAATAACCACAAAAAAATTAATATTGTAGAAAATGTATTAAAATTATATCCTTGAAATAATTGAATCAAAAAAGTAGTGAAAATAATTGCCATTGGATCATTAGTGGCAGATTCTAGTTTTATTAATGATGTTGTTTGCTTATCAATATAACCGCCTCTCAAAATAGAAAATATAGCTGAAGCATCTGTGGATGAGATAATAGCAGATAATAATAGTGAGTGCAAAAAATCCCATTTGAAAATTAAAGAAAATAATAACGCACAAATAATACCTGTCAATAAAACTCCAATACTAGATAATAATAGGGCAGGCTTCAAAACATTTTTTAAATCTTTAATTTTTGTTTCATAACCACCAGCAAACAGAATAAACATCAATGCAATGTCGGTTATTTGTTTTGTAAGCTCTGCATTATCAAAATATATAATACCGGTTACATCGCTACCAAAGAAAATGCCAATAGCTAAAGCTATTAAAATAAGCGGTACATTCCAATGTTTAAAAAAAGATGCAACCAAAACAATGCAAGCTATAATCAATCCAATAAGAAGAAAAGCAGAAAAATGCATAATAAATATATCAAAAATTAATATTAAAGTATTGCAAATTTAATAAAAAATATATTTTAAAGAGATAATTTGTCATAGAATTGAAAGAAGTAGCATGAGCGTGTGCGAATGATTATAACATTACTATGTTATACTTTAAAACATTTATTGTTTCAATAAAAATTATTAATTTTGTCCAAATTCTAAAATTATGAAAGAATTATTAGAAAATATCGATAAATACTTGGCTTTGCCCAAGGATC
>JAPXMM010000092.1:0-10231 GCA_033809015.1 Bacteroidales bacterium | reverse complement strand
TAAATTTTTTATTATCCCAGACATCGGTAGTGAATTAGCTGAATTAGAAAATAGTAATATTGATCCTAAAGAAAAACAAGAAAAAAAGAATGAATTATTAGAAGATTTTGCTATCAAAAGTGATCGTATTCATACTATGCATCAACTACTCAGAGCATATACTTTATTCGATAAAGATGTAGAATATGTAGTTTTAGATAACAAAGTTAAAATCGTCGATGAACAAACTGGTCGTATATTAGAAGGTCGTAGATATTCTGATGGTTTGCACGAAGCTATTGAAGCAAAAGAAAATGTGAAAGTAGAGGCTGCTACTCAAACTTATGCTACTATTACTCTGCAAAATTATTTTAGAATGTATAAAAAACTTGCAGGTATGACAGGTACTGCAGAAACTGAAGCTGCTGAATTTTGGGATATCTATAAATTAGATGTAGTTGTGATACCTACTAATAAACCTTGTATACGTGTAGATGCTGAAGATTTAGTCTATCGTACTAAACGAGAAAAATATAATGCAGTTATTAATGAAGTAGTTAATTTGGTGCAAAAAGGTAGACCTGTATTGATAGGTACTACTTCTGTAGAAACTTCCGAGTTACTTAGTAAAATGTTGACTCTAAGGAAAATAAAACATAATGTCTTAAATGCTAAACAACATCAACGTGAAGCAGAAATAGTAGCTAATGCTGGTCTCTCGGGAAGTGTGACTATAGCTACTAATATGGCTGGTCGTGGTACTGATATTAAATTAGGACCTGGCGTACGAGAGTTGGGTGGCTTAGCAATCATCGGTACAGAACGTCATGAATCTCGTCGTGTAGATAGACAGTTGCGTGGACGTGCTGGCCGTCAAGGAGATCCAGGTACAAGTCAATTTTTTGTTTCTCTCGAAGATGATCTTATGCGCCTTTTTGGTAGTGATAGAATGATAAAAGTACTCGATAGAATTGGCTATAAAGAAGGTGAAGTTATTCAGCACCCTATGATTACAAGATCTATCGAACGTGCTCAAAGAAAAGTAGAAGAAAATAATTTCTCTATTCGTAAACGTCTACTAGAATATGACGATGTGATGAATTATCAGAGAACTATCATTTATGATATGCGTAGGAATGCTTTATATGGCGAAAAATTAGATGCCGATATAGTACAAATGTTTAAAAAAGTTGCTAATGATTTAGTAGAGGTTTATCAGGATCATAATGATTTTGCTTCTTTGAGCATGGCTTGTTTACAAACTTTTGGCATTGAGGTACCTTTTGATGAGAAACGTTTCTTGTCTGATAGGGTTTCTAATCTATCTAATGAATTATTTGAGACCGCTTATAATACTTATAATGATAAACGTCATTTCTATGCTGAAAAAACTTATCCTTTGATTAAAGAAATTTATGAAAATGCTAGTAAACGTTATGAAAATGTTGCTGTTCCTTATTCCGATGGCAAAAATCAATTTACTATAATTGCCCCTCTTAAAAAATCATATCAAACTAAAGGCCTCGAATTAATGAAAAGTATTGAACAATTTGTTACCTTTTCTATTATTGACAAAGCTTGGATGGACCATTTAAGAGAAATGGATGACCTCAAACAAAGCGTAAATGCCGCAGTTTATGAGCAAAAAGATCCATTATTAATTTACAAAATCGAAGGCGCTCAGCTTTTTGATCAATTACTTAATAAAATATATTTTGAGGTAGTAAGAGCTCTCAGCATTGGTAGAATACCTATGGCAGAAGAGCAACTGCAAGAAACAGACCAGGGGAAACGTACTGCCAAAACAAGAAATTATAAAACAGGTAGAGATTATAACACTCCCGTAGGGACTTCACAAGCGGCACAAAAACATCAAGAATATAATAATCCTTCTGAAGTAGCTGTAGCTAATGAACCTTTCAAATCTCAAAAAGTTGGCCGTAATGATCCTTGCCCTTGTGGTAGTGGTAAAAAATATAAACAATGCCACGGCAGAACTAATTAATATTAAGTAGTAATTGTATATATTGCTTAATCTAATTTTTAAGCTTATTTAAATTATTATAAATAATACTAAAAAGGATTAACTTTTCAAGTATTATTTTAAAATATTTTTATTTTATTACTTATTTATGTAGGAATTTATTAAAAATCAATTTTATTAAATCCCCTAAGATATGTGACTTTTTTTGAACTTAATAATAATTAATTCTCATAAATTATAATAGAAATAATAAAAATTTAGAGGGTAGCTAATAAATATTACATAACATTTATTACTTAAAAACCTATTATATTTAAATAAAACTCTATTAAAATATAATTTTTTTAATTATAAAATAGATTTTTGTAAAAAAATTATTTTGATTTTTCATTTAAAAAAAATTATATAATTTTGCCAAACCAAATTTTAAAAAAATAAAACTATGAGTCAAATTGAAGAAAAAGTAAAAGCTATCATCGTAGACAAATTAGGAGTTAATGAAAATGAAGTAATTCCAGAAGCAAGTTTTACTAATGATATGGGAGCAGATTCTCTAGATACTGTAGAATTAATTATGGAATTTGAAAAAGAATTTAATCTAAGTATTCCTGACGAAGATGCTGAAAAAATCACTACTGTAGGTGAAGCTATTGATTATATCAATCAGCACATTCAAAAGTAAAAAGCTAATACAATGGATCGCAGACGAGTAGTTATAACTGGAGCCGGTGCCATTACTCCTTTAGGTAATAATGTAGAAGATTTTTGGAAATCTCTACTCGAGGGAGTTAGTGGCGCTGACTTCATTACTCATTTTGATGTTTCTAAATTTAAAACAAAATTTGCCTGTGAAGTTAAAAATTTCGATCCTGCTGATTACTTTGATAGAAAAGAACTACGTAAATATGACCTTGTGTCTACCTACGGAATAGTAGCTGCTAATCAAGCTATTGCAGACGCTAATATTAATTCAGCTGATATTGACCCTTATCGAGTAGGTGTAGTATGGAGTAGTGGCATTGGTGGTATTCAAACCTTTTTTCAAGAAATAAAAAGTTTTGTAGAAGGTGATGGTACTCCTCGCTATAATCCATTTTTTGTACCTAAAATGATAATTGATATCACTGCTGGTCATATTAGTATGGCACATGGTTTCAAGGGTCCTAACTATGCAACGGTATCTGCATGTGCCTCTTCTGCCAATGCTATAGTAGATGCAGTATTACTGATTCGTCATGGCTATGCAGACGTTATCGTCGCTGGTGGTTGCGAAGCTGCTATTACTGAACCTGGCATGGGTGGTTTTAACTCTATGAACGCTATATCTGTTAGAAATGATGACCCCAAAACAGCCTCTAGACCTTTTGATAAAGATCGTGATGGCTTCGTAATGGGTGAAGGTGCTGCTGGCTTGATAATAGAAGATTTAGAACATGCTAAAAAACGTGGTGCTAAAATTTATGCTGAAATATTAGGCTTCGGACTTAGTGCTGATGCTTATCATATCACTGCACCACACCCAGAAGGAGAAGGTGCTAAACATGCTATGAGCTTTGCACTTAATGATGCTGGTATTGATAAATCTAAAATAGATCATATCAATACACATGGTACTGCTACTCCTGTAGGTGACGCCGCCGAGGCTAAAGCTATAGTAGGTGTTTTCGGTGAACATGCTAAAAATATTTCTATTAATTCTACTAAATCTATGCATGGTCATCTATTAGGTGCCGCTGGTGCTTTAGAATCTTTAGCTACTATTTTGAGTATTAAAAATAATGTAGTACCACCTACTATTAATCATTTCACTGATGACCCAGAGCTACCCCAGCTAGATTATACTTTTAATCATAAAAAGGAACGAATTGTTAACTATGCTATTAGTAATACTTTTGGCTTTGGTGGGCATAATGTTTCTTTACTTTTTGCAAAATATAATGATTAGTTTTGGAACTAACATTAAAACGAAATAGTAACGAATTAAAATCATTAAAAAAAACAATTAATGATATTTTTGGGTTTAAAACCAAAAATATTTTCTTATATCAATTAGCCTTGACACCGCGTTTTGTCGAGGCTTTTTTTAGTGGTGAAAAAATATCAAATGAAAGATTAGAGTTTCTAGGTGATGCAGTCATAGACCTAATCGTTGGTCAATATTTATATAACAAATTCCCATATAAAGATGAGGGTTTTCTCACAGAGATACGCTCTCGTGTCGTAAACACCCAATATTTAAGTACTATTGCCAAAGATATAAAACTGTCAGAAATTGCCGAAAAATTTATTCCAGCTAATCATAAAACACCTTCTAAAAATTGGCTGGGAAATGTGTTTGAGGCCTTTATGGGCGCTATGTTTATAGACAAAGGTTACGATTTTTGTTATGATTTTTTTATTCATTATATAGCTAATAAGACTTTTGATATTGAGAACATCATTGAAGAAAAGCAAAACTACAAAAGCCAATTGATAGAATATTGTCAAAAAAATAAATTAAAGATTGAATTTAAATCAGAAAAATTAGATACAAGTAGTGATTTTAAAATTAAAATATTTATAAATAATAAACTCAAAGGAGAATCTACTGCTCCTACTATAAAACAAGGTGAAAAAGATGCTTCTAAAATAGCTTATGAGAATATAGATAAATAGAATCTCACTTATTGGTAAATAATTTTTTTGTTATGCTGATTTTCATTTATTAAAACTACTTCATTACTTTGTATAATCTTTGTATTATTTCTTATTATTTTGTAATTTTGTAAAAAATATTATATGTTTGATAATCTAAGTGATAGGCTAGAACAGGCATTTAAAAAAATAAAAGGACAGGGACGTATTTCGGAGATTAATATTTCTGAGACTTTAAAGGAGATTAGACGTGCACTAGTAGATTCTGATGTTAACTATAAAATAGCTAAATCTTTCACAGAGAATGTTAAAAATAAAGCTATTGGACAAGAAGTGATCAAGAGTGTCTCTCCAGGTCAAATGATGATAAAAATTGTCCATGATGAATTAGTTGATCTGATGGGAGGCCAAGCTGTTGATTTAAATTTGAAAAGTAAACCAGCTGTCATCTTATTAGCAGGATTACAAGGTAGTGGAAAAACCACCTTTGCTGCCAAGCTAGCTCGCTATCTTAAAAATAACAAAAAACGTAACGTGATATTAGTAGCCTGCGACGTTTATCGTCCTGCAGCTATCAACCAATTAAAAACTCTCGGTGAGCAAGCTGGTGTACAAGTGTTTGCTAAAGAAAATGAAAAAAATCCAGTAAAAATTGCTCTCGATGCCCTTAAATATGCAAAAGAAAATGATATTAATACTATAATAGTAGATACTGCTGGCCGTTTAGCTATAGATGAAGATATGATGAAAGAAATCAGAATGCTTTATGATGTTCTCAAACCAGATGAAACACTTTTTGTAGTAGATGCTATGACAGGTCAAGACGCTGTAAATACTGCAAAAGCATTTAATGATGTTTTAGATTATGATGGAGTTGTCCTCACAAAATTAGACGGCGATACACGCGGTGGTGCTGCTATCTCCATTAAAGCTACTGTAAATAAACCTATTAAATTTAGTAGTATCGGAGAAAAATTAGATGATATTGATGTCTTTCATCCAGATAGAATGGCTAGTAGAATTCTAGGAATGGGTGATATAGTATCATTTGTTGAACGTGCCCAACAACAGGTAGATGAACAAAAAGCTCGTGAAGTAGAGAAAAAAATTAAAAAAAATAAATTTGATTTTAATGATTTTCTCGATCAAGTGCAGCAAGTAAAAAAAATGGGGAATCTTAAAAATCTCATGAGTATGATTCCTGGTATGAATAAAGCTATTAGAGATATTGACATCGATGATGATGCATTTAAGCAAATAGAGGCCATCATTCATTCTATGACACCCTATGAACGTGAACATCCAGAAGCATTAAATGGATCTAGAAAAATCAGAATTGCTAAAGGTAGCGGCACTACTGTACAGGATGTAAATACTTTCCTCAAACAGTTTGAAGAAATGCGAAAAATGATGAAAAAAGTTCTAAATGCAGATCCTAAACAATTAAAAAGAATGGAACAATTAAATAAAAATTTATTCTCATGAATATCTTAGATGGCAAAGCTACAGCAGAGCAAATAAAAGAAGAAATTAAAACTCAAGTAGCACATTTTATCGATGATGGTGTTAGACCTCCTCATCTGGCAGCAGTACTTGTAGGTAATGATCCTGCTAGCGAAACGTATGTTAGAAACAAAGAAAAAAATAGTAAATTAGTTGGTTTTACATCATCAGTTTATAATCTACCAATAGATACTTCAGAAAAAGAATTGCTCAAAGTAGTTGGATTTCTTAATGATGACCCTGATGTAGATGGCTTCATTGTACAATTACCCTTGCCTAAGCATATTGACGAGCAAAAAATTATTAATGCAATTGATCCCAAAAAAGATGTAGATGGTTTTAATCCAATTAATATTGGTAAAATGGTCCTTGGTTTAGATACATACCTGCCCGCCACTCCTAGCGGTATTATTGAACTACTAAAACGTAATAAAATAGAAACTGTGGGGAAACATGCTGTGATAATTGGTAGATCAAATATAGTTGGTACGCCGTTATCTATATTATTATCTAGAAAAAATGATTTTGCCAATTGCACAGTTACTCTTTGTCATTCTCATACTCCAAATATTCAAGAGTTTTCTTTACAAGCTGATATTTTAGTAGCTGCACTAGGTAAACCTTCTTTTGTAACAGCAGATATGGTAAAAGATGGTGCAATAGTTATAGATGTAGGTATAAATACTGTACCAGACAATACAAAAAAAAGTGGCTACAGAACAATAGGTGATGTAGATTTCGATGAAGTATCTAAAAAGGCTTCATGGATAACACCAGTACCGGGAGGCATTGGTCCTATGACTATTGTTAGTCTACTCATGAATACACTGAAAGCTTATAAATATAGATTTAATATTTATTGATTTTATTAATTCAATATTTCATTTTGCTTTCTGAAAATTAAATTTTTGCTATTTTTTATGTTATTAAAAAGATTAGAGCTTACAAATTTTAAAATACATAATTATTTAAAATTAGAATTTTCTGAAGGTCTTAATTATATTGTAGGAGATAATGGTATAGGAAAAACATCTATCCTCGATAGTATTTATTATTTGGGACTTACACGCAATCCTTATAATATTACTGATAATAAATTTATACAATTTAATAAAGATTTTTTTTTAATAAAGGGTTTTTTTTATTCAGATAATAATAGTCCAGAAAATATAGAAGTTTTATATCATAATATTAATGGTAAAAAAGTAGGCAGAAATGAAAAATTCTATAAAAGATTTTCTACACATTTAGGCCTTATCCCTATGGTTTTTATTTGTCCATCAGATATTTACGAGCTAGTTTATAATCAAGAAAATAGACGTAAACTGATAGATCAGATTTTATCACAGCAAAGTAGTAATTATCTGAATGCTTTACAAAATTATCAAAAGCTTTTACAACAAAGAAACCATCTATTGAAACAACAAAGTTTGTTTGGTAAAGACTTTTCTAATATGCTAAATGCTATTAATACTAATATAATACCTCTAAACGAAGAAATTTATAAATATCGAACCAATTTAATAGCTGATATTAATAAAACTATTAATAATATTTTTTATTCCATATCTAATATTGATGTGTCTGTATCCATAAAATATGAATCAAACATTGAGCTTAAAAACATAGAAAATCTTTTTAATGACACCTTGGAAAATGATCTCCGTCTGACACATACTACGATAGGTATTCATAGAGATAAATTGTATTTTTTATTTAATAATGATGATATCTCACAGATAGCTTCTCAAGGACAACAAAAATTATTTATTATTGCTCTCAAATTATCTCTATACCAGTGGTTGAGTATTCATTATAATGAACATGCCATTTTGCTATTGGATGATATTTTTGATAAATTAGATAAGTATAGAACACATAAATTATTAGAACAATTACAAAATTTTAATCTAACTCAAATTTTTATAACTGATACAGATGCTGATAGAATAGCTAGTGATCAAGTAAATAATTTAATAGTCTTATAAATTTTATTTATATACATCTTAATTTAGATTTATGATAATTCAAAAAAATAATATAATTTTGTCAAAAATTTAAATGGCAACAACAGCAGATATAAGTAATGGGATATGTATAGAATTTAATGGTGAGCTATACACAGTAGTAGAATTTCAACATGTCAAACCAGGTAAAGGTGGTGCATTTGTTAGAACAAAACTAAAACATATACCTAGCGGTCGAATACTTCAGAATACTTTTCAATCAGGAGTTAAAATTAACATTCAACGAATAGAAAGACGTCCTTATCAATTTTTATATAAGGATAATGAAGATTATCATTTCATGCATGTAGAGACATTTGAGCAAATAATGATTCCTGAATCTCTTATTAATGCTCCACAATTTCTTAAAGAAGGGCAAGAGGTAGAAATAGTTTTTCATGCAGAAAGTGAAACTCCTCTATTTTGTGAATTACCTACATATGTGGTATTAGAAATAACATATAGCGAACCCGGTCTAAAGGGTGATACAGCTACTAATGCGATGAAACCTGCTATTTTAGAAACAGGTGCTGAAATTAGAGTTCCACTTTTTATTAATGTTGGTGATAAAATTAAAGTAAATACTCAAACAGGTGAGTATGGTGAAAGAGTTAATAAAGATTAAAAAAATACTAAAATAATGAACTTAGAAAGACAATATAGTATAGAAGAGCTTATTACAATTATAAATAATCCAATCGCTAGGGTAATTGGAGATAAAAATATCAAAGCTACGGGCATCAATGAGATACATAGAGTTGTACCTGGAGACATTACCTTTGTAGATAATGAAAAATATTTTAATCGTGCACTCAGCTGCTTAGCTTCGATAATATTAATTAATAAAGAGGTAGAAGCTCCTGACGGTAAAGCCCTAATATACTCTGATGATCCTTTTAGAGATTATGTAAAATTAGTAAAATTCTTTGCTCCTTTTCAGCCACAAGATATGCCAATACATCCAAGTGCTGAAATTGGTGAAGGTACTATTATTCAGCCATTAGTATTTATAGGACCAAATGTGAAAATTGGTAAAAATTGTATTATTCATCCTAATGTTACAATTCATGCAAATACAATTATTGGTAATAATGTAATTATTAATAGTGGTTCAGTAATAGGAGGAGAGGCCTTTTATTTCAAAAGACGTCCAGATTATTTAGATAAATTAGAAGGATGTGGCAGAGTAGTTATAGAAGATGATGTAGAAATAGGATCCTGCTGCACAATAGATAGAGGAGTATCATCTGATACTATTATAGGTAAAGGTACAAAATTAGATAATTTAATACAAGTAGGACATGATACTATCATAGGTAGGAATTGCTTAATAGCAGCACAGGCAGGAATAGCTGGTGTAGTAAATATAGAAGATAATGCAATACTATGGGGACAAGTGGGAGTACAAAAAGATCTTACAATAGGTAAAGGAGCAATGGCATTAGGACAAACTGGAGTAGCTAAATCTCTCGAAGCAGGTAAAGTTTATTTTGGTAGCCCAGCACGTGAAGCATCTGATAAAATGCGAGAAATTGCCTTATTAAAGAAATTACCAGAATTATTCGATGCTGTCAATAAATTAATGAAAAATCATGGTATTTCGTCAGATTTGGAGATTAATAACAAAGATATAAATAATATCGAGTAGAAATAAGTCTGAATAATAACGATTAATCAATATTATGGAGTGTTTTTAGAGAGGAGATGGGATATGTAAAAGTATTTATATGTTATAGTTTAAATATTTTATCATCTCAAGATAATTCATTAATTTTGCTCAAATTTTATAATTATGAAGGAATTATTAGAAAATATCGATAAATACTTGGCTCTACCCAAGGATCATAAGCGAGATTTTCTCGATCAGCTATATCAATATTTAGTCAATAACAATGCCAATGCAGTAGATTACCAAAAAGTAAAAATCCAATCTACCGCAGCCATCTGCCCAGACTGCAGAAGTGAAAATGTCATCAAAGCTGGTAAAAGAAATGGCAAACAAGTATATAAATGCAAAACCTGCGGTTATCAATTCCGTGAAACTGCTCGCACCTTTGTTTATCGAATGCGAAAATATCCACTAATGCTCGACTATATGAGATGTATGTTAGAAGGAAAAAGTCTA
>JAPXMM010000091.1:0-10264 GCA_033809015.1 Bacteroidales bacterium | reverse complement strand
ATTGTTTCTGGTACTACTGGCTGGGATAATGAATTAGAAGAAATTAAAAAATTTACTGCTCAAAATAATGGGAACGTCCTGTGGGGCAGTAATTTTAGTTTAGGTGTGAATCTGTGGTTTGACTTTATAGATTATTTAACTGGAGAAATGAAAAATTTCGAAAATTATAAAGTGAGATTAGAAGAGATACATCATATACATAAATTGGATAAACCTAGTGGCACTGCTATACAAGCTGCTCAATTAGTAATGAAGCATTATAATTTCAGAAATTGGAGTTTAGATAATAAAGAGGATTATTTGAACATTACATCTATCAGACAAGGAGAGGAAGTAGGCACTCATAGTATCATTTTTTCAAGCCCCTATGATCAGATAACTTTAGAACATAAAAATTTCTCTAGAAAAGCATTAGCTATAGGAGCACTGACATCTGCTAAATGGATTATAAATCATCGTGGTTTTTATATTTTTCATGATGTTTATCAAGAAATTTTTAATCACTAAAACAATTTTTATATCTATAATTTTTCAATAATTTATTTTTTAGAAAAAATTATTGACTACCTCATTTATTAGAAACATCAGAAAAATCGATTTTGAGACTATTATTAAACGATTATAGATAAGTAAATATTAAAAAGTAACAACTGTGCAAATTTTTATTATCGATATATTTCCTCTTTTTAAATAATTATTTAATGTACTTTTCTAACCATTTTTGTGCAGGGATATTAAAAAATTGCCAAGGATTATTTTCTGGAACCTGAGTAGTGATATTGATCATTTCTCCTGTTACTGGATGAGGAAACTCCAAATGATATGATAATAAGTCTATGCCACCGTTAGGTAGTGATCTATGTGCTCCATATTTCAGATCTCCTCTGATAGGACTACCTAAATGCGATAATTGAGCTCTTATCTGATGATGGCGTCCTGTATGTAGCTCTATACCTATTAAATGAAATCTATCTGACGATGTAATGAAGCTTAAATACAATTCAGCTTTCTGATAATCTTTTTTTTCTATCTCTGATATGTATGCTTTATTATTTTTTTCATTTTTTTTAAGATAGTGAGTTATTAATCCTTCATTGATAGGAGGTCTGTGCTCTACGATTGCTAAATAAATTTTTCGTACTTTTCTATCATGAAAAAGTTTATTCATTCTAGCAAGAGCCTTTGATGTTTTGGCGAAAACGATTATACCGGCTACAGGTCTATCTATTCTATGTATTAGACCGAGAAAAACATTACCTGGTTTATCATATTCTTTTTTTAAATGAGCTTTAATAAGGTCTATTAAAGTAATATCACCAGTTTTATCACCTTGTATCAAAAGTCCATTTGGTTTATGAACTGCAATTAGGTGGTTGTCCTCATATAAAATAGGAATAGGGACTATCCAGCCATCAATATTGCTCATGTTCATTAGGGAAATCTATATTTTTTACGTCATCAATATATTGATTTACAGCTTTTAATATTTCAGCTTCTAGGTTGTGGTATCTACGTAGAAAACGTGGTGAGAAATCTTGATTAATACCAAGCATATCATGGAGTACTAATACTTGTCCATCCACCCATTTGCCAGCACCTATACCAATGATAGGGATGCGGCTAGCCTCTGATACTTCTTTAGCTAATAATGCAGGGATCTTTTCTAAAACAATAGCAAAACATCCAGCTCTTTCGAGTAGCATAGCATCTTCTCTTAGTTTCTCAGCTTCTTCTTTATGAGTAGCTCTCACAGTATAAGTACCAAATTTATTTATACTTTGAGGAGTGAGCCCTAAATGTCCCATTACTGGTATACCAGCTGATAATATACGATCTATAGCCTCTAATACCTCTCTACCACCCTCTAACTTAACTGCTTGTGCACCTGTTTCTTTCATTATTCTAATAGCTGATTCTAAAGCTTGTTTAGAATTACCCTGATAGCTACCAAATGGCATATCTACGACTACTAAAGAACGCTTAACGCTGCGTACTACTGACGCTCCATGATATATCATCTGATCTAATGTTATTGGCAAGGTAGTAGAGTATCCAGCCATTACATTAGCTGCAGAGTCTCCTACCAGTATAATGTCTATGCCTGCTTTATCTATAATTTTTGCAAAACTATAATCATATGCTGTAAGCATACTAATTTTTTCACCTTTCATTTTCATCTCTTTCAGTACATATGTGGTGATACGTGGTAATTCTCTGGAATCATTCATGATTTTACTATATTTTTTACAAAATTAAGATAAATATTTTATTTCATATTTTTAAATATTTACTTTATTTTTGCTTTTTAAATATTTTTAATAAAAAAATATTGATTATTCAAAATTATTTTATAATTTTGTTTTATAAATATTAAAATTAATGCAAAAAAAATATTATTTTGTACTAATAATCTCTTATTTACTAATTATTTTCATCTTAATTATATTTTGGATTAGTCAAAAAAATAATATAAAAAAACAATTATTAGAAGCTACGAAGTTTGTTAATAATATAGTGCCAGAGACTTTAATAGATAGTGCTTATAATAAAAAGGATTTTCCACTTATATATTATGACAGTTTACGAAATATTTTAAATAAAGCTACTGATGATAATAATTTTGAATATTTATATGTTATTATACCACAGAAAGATTCTTTTTTATTTGTAATATCTTCTTATAAGCGTATTGATGTTTTGAATAATATGATTTCAAAATATTTATCTCTTTATTATTATTATCCTTCGAAAATTAAAAAATTATCTCCAGAAAGACCAGTAATGTTTTTGAAATATACAGATGAATATGGTAGTTTCTTTTCAGCATTTCATTATTATATCACAGATGCACATCATCCATATATAGTGGGAGCAGATTACGATCTAAACATTATTAGTTCTCTCAATTGGAAATTTATTTTTATCATATTGGCAGTAACAATAATTTTTATTTTTGCTTTATTATTAAATTTTAATCTTGAGTTTAAAATCAAAAAATTAAAAAAATAAACATCTTGTTTGTAAGCAATACCAATAATTAATTACATATTTTAATAAATAAGCTTTAATAAAACTGCATTAGAAAATGATTTGATATAAAACAAGCGAAAATCATAATTAAAAGTAGTTTAAACATTTTGCTTTAACATTTCAATTTTTAAAATAATCAACTTTATACAATGCTTTTAAGAAATATAATTACTTCTTATACATTATTATATATTTTCAGAAATGAATTAGGTTTTAATAAAACATCTAATTCGTAAAAATTCAGAATAAAAATCTAAAAGGGATTAAAATTTTTTCTATTAATTTATCTAACACAGGTCTCTCACGCCATCTATCATAGTCAAACTCAATACTGTCCTGTTTTAATTCATCGAAATATTTATTCAATTCATTCACTACTACTGGATCTTTTGCTAGCATATTAATTTCGTGCATATACAGATAGCTTCGGTAGTCATAATTACTACTCCCTATCATATATTTTTCATTATCTATTAAAAGCAATTTGGCATGCAGATTAGTGGGTAAATAAAAGAATATTTTTATACCAGCTTTCCACAATTTTCCTAAATAATAATTTCTAAGAACATCCATAGAGTTGACATCACTTCTGAAAGGTAAATAAATTTCAGTATAAACTCCTCGTGTGGTAGCTTCTATCAATGCATCAATAGTAGAACCCATAGGTAGAAAATATGGTGTTGCTATTTTAATAGCTTTATTAGCATTATCAATGAGCCAATTAAGTTTTTTTCTAACACGTTGTTTCCAGATGGACGGTATATCACGTATCAGCTCCATCCCATTTACATTATGAATACTATGAAATTTTTTTTGATTGAAAGTATATGTTTTATAATGTTTGAAATTTAGTTTCACAAAATAAACCAATCTATTAGCTAATTTGGGATCATCAAATTTAAAAATGCTTTCTCTCCATCCCAGAGAATAATTAGAAATATTCGCTGAACCTATGTAAGATATCTGATCTATAACAATAATTTTTCTATGATTTCTGCGGTGAGCTTCTGAAAAAATAGCTAATGAAATAGGAATAGGTGTAAAGAAACGCACCATTCCTCCTGCATCTAATAATGGTCTGAAAAAATTAGTATCAGATTTAGCACCATAGCTATCTACAAGCACATAAATTTTTACTTTTTCTTTAGCTTTTTCTACTAATGCATCTCTAACTCTGATACCTGTTGGGTCATTCACAAATCTATATATCTCAATATATATCCAATTTTTTGCTCGATTAATTTCATTTATGAGATCATCGATCCAGTCTTTAGGATATCTAAATAAAGCTACAAAATTACTTTCTCGCATCATTTATTTTTTAGGTAAGACAAAATTATCTTTATTTTTTGGAATAACATCTTTTAATATTTCTATAAATGGTAGCATATCCTTGTCATAATCTCCAGTTGGATAAAAAGCAGGCAAAACATGAGCTTCTTTTTTGTTATAATCTAAAAAAGAAGGAATTATGGGAATATCAGCTTTCTGAGCTATATAATAAAATCCTTTTTTCCAATGATTGACAGGTTTTCTAGTACCTTCTGGTGTTACTATTAGCCACATCTTAGACGATTCATTTATTATCTTTATTAATTCTATAGGTAAGTTTTTAGGATTTTTTCTATCTACAGGTATAGCTCCTAAAGATTTTAGAATTATGGATAATGGGAAAACAAATAATTCTTTTTTAATAAGAAATTTGGCTTTTACATTTAATTTTTTTAAAGCTAACCATCCAATGATAAAGTCATTATTTGAAGTGTGTGGCGACATGATTAGAACAGCCTTGTCATATTTACTTATATCTTCATCGGTTACCACTCTCCATCCTATTATTTTCAATAATAAATTAGCTAAAGACATTTTTTATCAAAATTAATGATTTTTAATATGTCAATAGGAGAAAAAAATACTAAATAGAAATATTTAAAATAAACGTTTAGATAATAATTTTCTAATGATTTTGAAAAGCAATATTTAAAACTAAAAAATTATTTTTTAATATTAGTTTAATTTAAAGTTGGATTTTCTGGAATATGTTGCCAAAATTCATAATCCGGACCTAATTTTTCTACACATTTATTCCACATATATTTTATCGGCATTTCAAAGATTTCATCTATTTCAAGCTCTGTAACAGCCCAATAATTTTTTTTCATTTCTTCTTTTAATTGCATAGGTGCCCAAGAACTATAACCTTGAAAAATTCTAAGATTAGTATCATTGGCAATTCCCCTATTAATCAAATCATATAATACTCTAATATCGCCACCCCACCATAGCCCTGGAATTATTTCTAGACTTTTAGGAACTATCTCACCCAATCTATGTAAAACAAAAATTTTATTTTCCTTAACTGGTCCCCCTAAATACACTGGTAAATCTATATTAAATTTTGATTTTAATATTAAACTTTTTAGATTATTATTGAGTTTTTTATTAATTATCACTCCTTCTGCTCCATCTTTATTATTGCTTAGTAATAATACTACTGATCTACTAAAAAAATAATCAAAAGTAGTAGGCTCTGCTATTAGCAATCTACCTACAGCTGGCTCAATGTCATTTCTCCTGATCTTTAGTTTATATTCCATATTCATTTTATTAAGATTTTTTATTATTTTTGACAAAAATTATGCCGAAAAGTTTACAAATTAACTAAAAAATTATGAATAATTATATAGAATTTACAAAAAAATATCCAATTTTTAATTATAATAAATTTAATATATCTATTGATGATAAGAGTTTAACTATTTCTTTTGATTTTGATAATGGAGAGTATTCATTCAGACCAAGCTCATCATGGAAATTTAATAATGTGATAAACTCTCGTAGAGTCAATATTAATGAGATATCTACATTTGTATTTAACATTGGAATGATTGAATTAATCAGTTATTGGAAAGCTACATGCTCTAGATTAGTAAATATATATCCTGCCTTTATCAATGATTTTCAGTCACAATGGTGGAGAAATCTCTATTATAATGGACAAGGTGAATTTTTTTATAGAAACAATATTAATGTTAATAAAGATGAATTCATGCATTTTGGGATTAATAATTTTGATACTTTGCCAAAACAAAATTTCAGATCTTTACAAGAAAGAAGAGTAATAGCACCTATAGGTGGAGGCAAAGATTCAATAGTTACATTAGAATTGTTGAAAAAATCAGATTTTGAGGTTATACCATTAATAATAAATCCAAATGCTGCCACATTAAGAATTATAGACATAGCTATGATACCTAGAGCTAACATAATAGAAATACACCGTGAGATAGATCCTACACTATTAGAATTGAATAATAAAGGGTTCCTAAATGGTCATACACCTTTTAGCGCTATGCTTGCTTTTTATAGTATGATGAGTGCATACATCATAGGAGCCAAATATATAGCTCTGAGTAATGAATTTAGTGCCAATGAAAGTACCGTAATTAATAGTTATGTAAATCATCAATATTCAAAAACTATAAGTTTTGAGAGTGATTTTAGATATTATACCAAAATGTTTTTGAATAATAACATTGAATATTTTAGCTTCATTAGACCATTACACGAGCTACAAGTAGCTAAATTATTTTCTCATTACCCACAGTATTTTTCTGCTTTTCGTAGCTGCAATGTGGGAAGCAAAGATGATAAATGGTGTGGTAATTGCCCCAAATGTTTATTCGTAGCTCTAATGCTCGCTCCATATATCAATCATGATGAATTAGAAAACATCTTTGGCAAAGATATTTTCTCTAATTTAGAATTAAAAAATACATTAGAAGAGTTATTAGGATTGAAAATGACAAAACCATTTGAATGCATTGGCACAGTAGATGAGGTTAGAGCTGTAGTCAATCAATTAATTACTGATGAATATTACTCTAAAAAACCATTGTTTGCAAATATAACTCCATTACCTGCCCCATCATTAAAAACAATTGAGGAATCATGGAATGACATTCATTTTTTACCTTCTGATTTTGAGAAAATCTTAAAAAAAGCATTAAATTAAGATGTTGAATAAATTAACATAAATAGTAATGAAAAAATATCTGTTTTTTTTAATATTATTTTTGAACTTTGTATCGTCATATGCACAATATAAAGATACCCTAAAATTAATATTTATCGGAGATATAATGCAACACGGACCACAAATTACTTCTGCATGGAATGGAGAATATTATGATTATTCTGATAATTTTCAATATTTACTACCTTTATTCAATTATGCAGATTTTGTAATAGGTAATTTAGAAACTACATTTAATGGGCCGCCATATACTGGTTATCCAGCTTTTTGTGCTCCAGATGCTTTCGCTAAAGCCCTGAAAGACGCATCAATAGATATTTTAGTAACTGCTAATAATCATAGTTTTGATAAAGGAGTTAGTGGGGTGGTGCGAACAATAAAAGTTTTAGATAGTTTATATATCAACCATACAGGCACATTTAAAAATTTTGAAGATTTTAAAAAAAATAACCCATTAATCATTCAAAAAGGTAATATTAGAGTAGCTTTGCTAAATTATACTTATGGTACTAATCTAGGTATATCTAAATCTAGTGTATTAATAAATATTATCGATACAAATGAAATCAAAGATGATATTTTACTAGCTAAATCATATAATCCTGATGGAATAATAATCTTTTTTCACTGGGGCGAGGAATATCACAGATTACCTAATTCTTCCCAGACAGAGATTGCCAATTTTTGCTTTAGAAATGGAGTTAATTATTTGATAGGTTCTCATCCACATGTCATCCAGCCAATGGTTAAAAACATATTAGATAGCTCTAATAATGAAGAATCTGTAGTTTATTATTCTTTAGGTAATTTTATTTCTAATCAGAGAGAGATTAATACCGACGGTGGTGCGATAGCTTATTTAGAATTGACTAAAAATCAAAACAAATTACATATTAGCAGAGCTGGTTATCTCTTGTCGTGGACATGGAAAAAAATTGTCAATGACAAAAATGTTTATATTAATTTGCCATCGTGGGAATTCAATAAAATAGATGCAAATTCTGCTGACCAAAATGCAATGAAAACTTTTTTAGATAGTTCCAGAACTTTATTAAATAAATATAATGTTGGCATTAATGAATATTATTTTGATAAAAACCAAAATAAATTATTTCCTATTGATACAAAATCTTTTGGGTACAAATAAAAAATTGTAACTCGATAAAAGGAAAACATTCCCATAGAGGATTTAAAAATAATTTTTGAAATTTAAGTTTAAAGTTTTAAAAATTAGTAAAATATATAAATATTAATTATAATCAATTATTATTTAATGTCTTACAATAAGTTTTCTATATGATATTATTAAAAACAAATTTATAGTAATAAATTTTAAAATTTACAGTTTATATTATTACATTAATTTTGTAAAATAATTACATTTATTAAATCAATGAAACAAAAACCATTTCTACATATTGTAATACTAATCAATTTTTTAATAATCATCACATCATGCCATCCAAAAGATGAATTTGACACTAGTAGTTCATTAAAATTTTCTACAGATAGTATATTTATTGATACCAGTTTCACTACAGTTACTACAATTACGAGGGTGATAAATATTTATAATAATTCATCTTTGCCTATTTTGATAGAAAAAGTTTTTTTAGGTGGAGGAAGTAATTCCATGTTTCGCTTTAATATAGATGGAGAGCCAGGACCAGTCGTAGAAGATATTGAAATAATGGCACATGATAGTTTATTTTTATTTCTGAATGCTACTATTGATCCTAATGATGCAAATACACCTTTTATCATCGATGACAGTATAATATTTTTAGTGAATGGTAAAACACAAAAAATAAAATTAGCAGCATTAGGTCAGAATGCATATTTTCATACTCCTGATCACCCTCCCACACAATACCTACCTGCATATAGTATAGTATCTGGTGTATGGAATAATGATAAACCGCATGTAATATATGGAGTAGCTGTAGTAGATGAAGATTGCACTCTAGTGATACCTGCTGGTACCAAAGTTTATATGCACAAGGATGCAATGCTTTGGGTTTACAAAGGTGGCAGTTTAAAAATTAAAGGAGAACCAAATAATCGAGTATTAATTACTAGCGATAGATTAGATCCATATTATAGAGAACAAGCTGGCATGTGGGATAGAATTTGGTTATCAGCACTCAGTAAAGATAATGAAATAGATTGGGCTATAATACAAAATGGAAATGTGGGCATTCATGCGGATACAGTTGCTAATAATAATCCTACTCTTAAAATTTCTAATACAATAATCAGAAATATGTCTGCTGCTAGTCTTTTTGCTCAAGGAGCTAAAATAGAAGCAGTTAATTGCCTATTTTCAAATGCTAAGTACTATTCTGCACTGCTCTCTATAGGAGGTGAATATATATTTCGTAATTGCACTTTTGCTAATTTTTGGAATTCTTCTACTAGAACAACATCTTTGCTGGCTCTTAACAATTATTATAAAGATGTAAATGGTAATACTCAGGTGCGACCTATTAGCATTTATCTTGGTAATTGTATCGTTTATGGAGATCAAGAAGAAGAAATTTTAATAGATAATTTTCCTGGTTCTGGTGATTTTTATTTGACAGCAGAAAATAGTATACTAAAAACCAAATATAATCTAGGTGATTCTATTTTTATCAATTGTAAATTAAATGTAGATCCTAAATTTAGAAATACATCTTTAGAAGATTTTAGACTGCAGACTACTTCACCAGGTGTAGATAATGGTAAATCGGACATCATATGGGGCATAAATTATGATTTATCAGGTGGACCAAGAATCATAAATGGCATTCCAGATATAGGTGCATATGAGCTATATTAAAGAAATGGTAAGAATAAAAATTTTATGCTAAAAGCCAAGACAATATAATAAAATAATGATGAAATATAATTTTTAAAATCATAAAATTTGTATTAATCATTTTAACGAATTTATAGAAAATTATTTATTTTCATTTATTGAAATAAGTGCTTAAGTAATAATGTAAAAAATTTATTATATAAACTGTTAAAAAAAAGGGTGTAATACCAAGTTGCGTTCTAATATAAAATTAATTATTAATTTTGCTCATAAAAAAACAATATGAGTAAAACAGCGAAAATAAAACCACATTTAACAAATGAAGAAATTCATTTGAAAATAAAAGGAACAGTAGGATTCTGGCGTGTTCAGAAATGGTTAATTATTTATAATGCATT
>JAPXMM010000090.1:0-10294 GCA_033809015.1 Bacteroidales bacterium | reverse complement strand
GTAGATAGAATCTTGATTCTCTGGTAATCTAATGCTGTCAATCTATTCTCATTGAGGAATTGGTAGAGATTATCTAAAAATTCACGCTTGCCTTCTTTGGTCAGAGCCAGCATTTCTTCTATATTTTCAGCTGTATATTCCATAATTTTTATTTTTTACAAAATTAATAAAAATATTTAATACTTAAATTTAAACAAAATTTGTGTTTTCTTCTTCCCCTTTTTAACTTTTTGATCCTCTTTAAATTTCCCCCTTTTTAATCCTTATTTTCTATAACCTAATATCGATGCCAATATCAGATAAATAATTAATAATATCATTATAGCATTCCAAGAATACAGAATAAAAAATATTATTATTGCTAAAAATACAATGGCTAAAACAATCTTTCCACTCTTTGATTTTTGTAAATCCTTAAAGGTATAAAAATGTATGGGTAATATCATTAAAATCCCTATTACTAAATTAATGATTAAATATAGCTGCCATGGCATCTGCCATTGTATATTTAAGAAAAAAACTGTCATCACCATTATAGCAGCTAATGGTGATGATAATCCAATAAAATATGGTAAACTATTATATTTTACATTAAATTTTGCCAAACGGTATATAGTAAATAATGGATATATACCAGCAGAAAAAATTAAAATGTATGGTAATGTTTCATAATGAATAAGCATATATGCAATTAATACTGCAGGTAAAACACCAAAGCTAACTGTATCGCATAATGAATCTAGCTCTTTACCAATTTCAGAATTGGTTTTTAGTAGTCTAGCAACCATACCATCCAGAAAATCACATAAAAGTGCAGCTGCGAAAAAATAAGGTACTATATTTATTTGGCCATTTAATATTGTAATAATACTAATAATGCCAAAAAAACCATTACATAAAGTTATAAAATTGGGTAATAAACGTTTCATTTTAAAAAATTTTTCTAGAAAACTTGAAAAGTATTTTGAAAGGGAGTGACAGTAAGTACTGGTATGGTAGCAGATTTAATAATTTGAGTAGCTGTGCTCCCTATATAGGTATGATGCCAATCTGCTTCTTTTTCTTTCTGTGTCATCAAAAAAATCATATCTGCTTCTGAATATATAGCATATTCTAGTATTTCATCGGCAATACTTTTATAAGGTTCTAGATTTGCTAATAAATTTGTAGTACAATGTACATTATTTTCTATCATGAAAATTCTAATTTTTTCTAATTTTTGTTTAAATTCATTTTCTCTATTCATATTTTTATTTGTCATTACAAAAACGATTTTTAGTGAGCTTAAATAAAATCTACTAAATTGTATTGCTGCATTAATTTTTTGGCTAATAGGTTGGGTGAGATCAATAGGAAAAAGTATAGTATTAAATTCATTTTTCACTCCATAGGGTGAAGTGACCAAAACTGGACAATATGCTTTTCTGATTACTTGAGCAGTATTATTCCCTATTGCCTGAGTCTGATTCAGATGTATTCTTCCTATTTTGCCCATTACTATTAATCTAGCGTAATTTTCATATGCAAAAGAGATTATCGATTCACTCACATCTCCTTGCAATATCTGGTAATGAAAATCTATTTCATATCTTTTATGATAAATGCTAGATAAAAGTTTCAGCTTTCTAATAATACTCTCATCAGGATCATAATATTTTTTTACACCATCTTTTATAGATTTAACATCATGCACTATGTGCAGCAGAGTAATATCACAATTAAATAATGTAGCAATTTGATATGATTGTTCTACTATTAATTCCGTAAAATCATTAAAGTCTACAGGAGTAACAATATTATTATAATAGGGGTTTTTCATTAAATCTGATTATGATTTTTAAACTTTGATTACAAAAGTATTAAATTGTTAAGATTCTCTTTTGTTTTAAAATCAATTTTTTATTTAAATTTTACAATACCTAATTTATACCTCAAATATCCTACGGACGGGGTTTTCGTTAATAATAAAGCAATATTTTTATCTGGCATCACTTTAGATTTAGTAGGTAAAAAATAAAATTTATCAATTTCGTTATAAGAAAATAACAGCTCTTTGCTTAGATGTCCATTATCATCTATAGTACATAAAGCCACTCCCCAATTACCAGTAGCCAGCTGTGGCATATTTGTAAAAACTTTAGGTGGTATAGGATTAGGTGTAACTAAGTTATTAATATTATCATTAAATAAAACATAAATTTTATTGTCAACAATTGAATATATGTAAGATAATAAAGATTTATCACCAGAATTTAGATGTTGTCTTTTAGGGATTTTTACGATATAATTTAATTCTCCGCTTGGTTGATAATTTATAATAATTATATCATCAAAATGATATATATAATCTACATCATTATTTTTATTTATTTGTTCACTAAAAGCTATTACAGAGCCATCATTCTTTACTACAATATCTTTAAAGTAAAAGTTTTCTAATGTTAGCTCTTGGCCTTTTGCAGCTTGGGTTTCTACAGTTTTAGTTTTAGAATCACTTAAACCTTTTGCGATAAAACGTGGCTCAAAAAGTTGTTGACTTATTTTTTTTAATTCTAAAGTATTGTAATCTATGACAGCATAGAAAAAACCATCTATTTTATTTGATAAACTTTTAGGACTTGTATAACCTATACATACTATATCATTATTGGGCAAAGAAGCAGCGACCATATCGCTTACATATTTATCTTTTATATCAATATCTATTTCTTTTATTTCTTGCCCATTAGGATCTGTAGCTAATAGTATGAATTGATAATTGTTAGGGTTCTGTGTAGCAAAAGCATTTTGATTGCCTTTATATTTTGTACAATTCATGAATATTTGTCCATTATTACCAACAAAAAATTTATTTACTTTGAAATAATCATCAGGATAAGGTAATTGAAATTCATTAGCCCATATTCTATTCATATTTTCATCGAATACCATAGCTCCAAATCTTTCAGGCATGCCTTTTTTGTAAGGGGCAGGATAGAAAATTAGGATTTTTGAACTATCAGGAGATAATGTTAATTCAAATTTTTTAACATTAGTAGCTCTAGTAAAATCATAATTAATAACTCCAAGCTTTTGTGGTGTAGAAGCCACTAAATCCTCTTGATCTAATGTCAACTTATACAAAGACATTGTTTTATCTTTTTTGTCATTAATAATAGCAAAAACATAGATGTTTCCCTTGACATCACAAATATCTAAAAAATTTAATTCCTCTATATCACCTACACCTTGAAATGTTAATGGCAATATATTTCTAATCCTTAAATCTTTGCCCGCATTAGCTATCATTACATTAGTTTTATAAGAAAAATTTACTAATTGATTACCAATATATAAATATTGTTCTGGTTTAGCACTTACTATCCTATCTAGTATTATGCTAGTCTCTGTTTTTATCTCTGGCCCAAAAGTAACGATGGCTTTATCGGTCTTAGTCTGTGCTTGAAGATTTATGATACAAATAAATCCTAATAAAAATACAAAAATATTTTTCATAACTATTTTTTTTACAAATATATTTTAAATTATTGAAATAGGCGTTTATATAATAAATTTTTCTAAATATTTTTAATATTTTAAAACATAACCCTTTTTTATTCGCATAAGCTCTTGCAATAGTCCTTACTGTTCTATCCTTGTTAATTGGAAGAATATTTCTTTTATTTGCTCTGATTTATCCATAATTTTTTATTTTTTGTAAAATTACAACATGTTTTTAGTATTTAGCCAAAAACATTAATGAAACCTACTTAAAAACCACCTTTTATAATATTTATTTCTTGATCGTCTATTTTAATTTTATTTATTAAATTTGCAAAAAAGAGATATGGGAAAGTACAGTTCAAAACAGTTGATCGAAATTGATTCAAAGTATGGTGCACACAATTATCATCCATTGCCAGTAGTTATAGAAAGAGGCGAGGGTGTGTATGTATGGGATGTAGAAGGCAAAAAATATATTGATTTTTTATCTGCCTATAGTGCTGTCAATCAAGGTCATTGCAATCCCAGAATAGTAAAAGCAATGACCGAGCAAGCTAAAACATTAACATTGACATCGCGTGCTTTCTATTCTAAAGCATTAAGCTTATTTACTCAATATATAACCAATCTGTTTGGATATGATAAAGTTTTAATGATGAATTCAGGTGCAGAAGCTGTAGAAACAGCTCTGAAATTAGCACGTAAATGGGCTTATGAGGTAAAAGGAATTTCACAATATGAAGCTAAAATAATTACTTGTGAAAATAATTTTCATGGTCGTACAATTACTATTATAAGTTTTTCTACTGATCCAGAAGCTAATACAAATTATGGACCTTTCACTCCAGGATTTATTACTATACCATATAACGATTCCTCAGCTTTAGAAGAGGCTTTAAAAGAACCTAATGTGGCAGCATTTTTAGTTGAACCTATACAGGGTGAAGCTGGTGTGATGGTACCCGATGATGGATATTTGAAAAAATGCTATGACTTATGTAAGAAAAATAATGTGTTATTTATAGCTGATGAGATACAAACTGGATTAGCTCGTACTGGTAAGATGCTAGCTTGTGATTATGAGAATATACATCCTGATATTTTAATTTTGGGTAAAGCTCTTAGTGGCGGTATGATGCCTATCTCAGCTGTATTAGCTAATGATGAAATTATGCTCACTATTAAACCAGGGCAACATGGTTCTACCTTTGGAGGGAATCCATTAGCTTGTACTATAGCTACAGAAGCATTAAATGTCTTAATTGATGAAAAACTTGCTGATCGTGCTGCTAAACATGGCGAGTTTTTGAGATTAGAATTAAAAAAGATGCAAAAAGAATTTGATGTTTTAAAAATTGTTAGAGGTAAGGGCTTACTCAATGCCATAGTGGTAGAACCCAAACATGGAAAAGAAGCTTGGGATCTTTGCTTGAAAATGGCAGAATATGGGCTATTAGCTAAACCTACTCATCAGCATATTATTCGTTTTGCTCCTCCACTAATAATTACTGAAGAACAAATACTTGAATCATTAGATATAATCAAACGAGCCCTGAAAGATACATTCTAAATAATATTTAACTAATTTTATAAAAAAAGAGGACTTAATTAAAGAGTCCTTTTTTTATAATGTAATTCAATAAATTTTTTATCCTGTTTCAAAATTTCCAATAAAAAAGGAGCATATTTTATATGCTCCTTTTTATCTATTTAACATTGTTTATTTAAAGCGATAATATTTGAAATTTGTTCCCATAAAGCTGCCTACACCATTGAGATATTCTTCGATTCTAATTAATTGATTATATTTAGCTATTCTATCAGATCTAGAAGGACTACCCGATTTCATTAATCCAGAGTTTGTAGCTACTGCCAAATCAGAAATAAAAGTATCTTCTGTTTCACCACTTCTATGGCTAACTATTGCTGTATAGCCATTAGTTTTAGCATAATTTATTGTATCTAGTGTCTCTGTAACTGTACCTATTTGATTGAGTTTTATTAAGATTGAATTAGCTATTTTTCTTTCTATTCCTTTTTTTAGAATTTCTATGTTCGTTACAAAAATATCATCACCCACTAATTGTATTTTTGAGCCTAATTCTTTTGTTAAAAGCTCCCATCCATCCCAGTCATCTTCTGCTAATCCATCTTCTATACTTACGATAGGATATGTATCTACCCATTTTTTATATAACTCTATCATTTCTTCTGTTGTTAAAGTTTTGCCAGAAGATTTTTTAAGTTTATAAATTTTTTCTTTTGTATCATAGAGTTCAGATGCTGCTACATCGAGAGCTATAGCCACGTCTGTACCTGGTTTATATCCAGCTTGAGAGATAGCTTCTACTAAAAGTTTTAGTGAATCTTCATTTGTAGATAAGCTAGGAGCGAAGCCTCCTTCATCTCCTACTGATGTTACGTACCCATTATTTTTTAAAATAGATTTCAATGTATGAAATATTTCTGTACCCATTCTTAATGCTTCACTAAATGTAGTAGTATTGATAGGCATTATCATAAACTCTTGAAAATCTAAATTATTATCAGCGTGAGCACCTCCATTTATAGTATTCATCATAGGTATAGGTAGTGTATGTGCATTTACACCTCCAATATATCTGAATAGTGTTTGATTTGTACTTTGTGAGCCTGCTACAGCACACGCCATGGAAACACCTAAAATAGCATTTGCACCTAATCTGCTTTTATTTGGAGTGCCATCCAGTTCTATTAAAGTTCTATCAATTATTCTTTGCTCAGAGATATCCAAACCTTTAATCGCGGATGATATTTCAGTATTTACATTATTTACAGCTTTTAAAACACTTTTGCCTAAATAATACTTTTTTTCACCATCTCTTAATTCTAATGCTTCTCTTTTGCCAGTAGAAGCACCTGATGGCACACATGCTTTACCATACTCACCAGCGTCAGTTAATACTTCTACTTCTATTGTTGGGTTGCCTCTCGAATCTAAAATTTGTCTAGCATAAACTTGAAAAATATTTCCCATAATTTTATATTTTTTTTGAAACTACAAATTTATAAAAAATTTTTTTATAATGTCATAATCTATACTTTGGCTTAATTTTTGTTTCACTATATACTAATTTTTTTATAATTTTGTAATATATTAAAAGAAATTTCGGAGGTAATAAATATTATGAGAGGTATTTTAAAAAATATTATGCCCACTAAGCATGAACGAGATATGAAGGCTCTATGGCCTATCGTAAATACAATTAATGAAGCATATAATAAAATTGAAAAATTATCTAATGATGAATTACGTTCTAAAACATTAGAGTTTAGAAAATTAATTTCAGATACTATAGAAAGTGAAGAGAGAGAATTAAATGAATTAAAGACTCGTATAGATGAAGAGTTAGATATGTCTATAGATCAGAAAGAAAAAATATTTCATCAGATAGATGATTTAGAAAAAATTATTTATCAAAAAACTCAAAAGGTTCTTAATGACATTTTACCAGAGGCTTTTGCTGTTGTTAAAGAAACAACAAAACGTTTTAAAGACAATCCAGAGATAGTCGTTACTGCTACAGATTTTGATAGAGAATTAGCTACTAAAAAAAATTATGTAAGAATAGAAGGTGATAAAGCAATATGGCAAAATCATTGGATAGCTGGAGGTACTGAAATCACATGGGATATGGTTCCATATGATGTACAATTAATGGGTGGTGTAGTTTTGCATCAAGGTAAAATTTCAGAAATGGCTACTGGTGAAGGAAAAACTTTAGTTGCTACTCTACCAGTATATCTTAATGCTTTGCCAGGTCGTGGAGTACATATCGTTACTGTTAATGATTATTTGGCTAAACGTGACCAAGAGTGGATGGGACCGATATATGAGTTTCTTTTTTTAACTGTTGATTGTATTGATAAGCACGAGCCTAATAGTGAATCTCGCAAAAAAGCTTATCTAGCAGATATTACTTATGGTACTAATAATGAATTTGGTTTTGATTATTTACGTGACAATATGGCATTCTCTTTAGATGACATTGTACAACGTGGACATTATTACGCTATTGTAGATGAAGTAGACTCTATTTTAATAGATGATGCTCGTACACCTTTGATTATTAGTGGCCCTACGACCCAAGTACGAGAGCAAGAATATGATGATCTAAAACCGTATGTTATTAAGCTAGTAAATGCTCAGAGACAGCTAGTTAATAAACTTCTAAATGACGCAAAAAATTACTTGCAAAAACCAAATAGATCTAATGAAGATGAAAAATTAGGTGGTGAGGCTTTATTACGTGCACATAGAGGATTACCTAAATATGGACCATTAATCAAATTCCTTAGTGAGCCAGGCATGAAATCTATATTATATAAAACTGAAAATAATTATTTAGCTGAAAATCAAAAAAATATGCCTATCATCGATGCAGAATTATATTTTGTAATTGATGAAAGGAATAACTCTGTCGATCTGACAGATAAAGGAACTGAACTTTTAGCTAAAGATACTGGTGATTCCAAATTTTTTATTATCCCAGATATTGGTAGTGAGTTAGCTGAATTAGAAAATAGCAATATTGATCCAAAAGAAAAGCAGGAAAAGAAAAATGAATTACTAGAAGATTTCGCTATCAAAAGTGACCGTATTCATACTATGCATCAATTACTCAGAGCATATACCTTATTCGATAAAGATGTAGAATATGTAGTTTTAGATAATAAGGTTAAAATCGTCGATGAGCAAACTGGTCGTATATTAGAAGGACGTAGATATTCCGATGGCTTACACGAAGCTATCGAAGCAAAGGAAAATGTGAAAGTAGAAGCTGCTACTCAAACTTATGCTACTATTACTCTGCAAAATTATTTTAGAATGTATAAAAAACTTGCAGGTATGACAGGTACTGCAGAAACTGAAGCTGCTGAATTTTGGGATATCTATAAATTGGATGTAGTTGTGATACCTACTAATAAACCTTGTATACGTATTGATGCCGAAGATTTAGTATATCGTACTAAACGAGAAAAATATAATGCAGTTATTAATGAAATAGTTAATTTGGTGCAAAAAGGTAGGCCTGTATTGATAGGTACCACTTCTGTAGAAACTTCCGAATTACTTAGTAAAATGTTGACTCTAAGAAAAATTAAACATAATGTGCTAAATGCTAAACAACATCAACGTGAAGCAGAAATTGTAGCTAATGCTGGTCTATCTGGAAGTGTGACTATAGCTACTAATATGGCTGGTCGTGGTACTGATATTAAATTAGGACCTGGTGTACGAGAGGTAGGTGGTTTAGCAATCATCGGTACAGAACGTCATGAATCTCGTCGTGTAGATAGACAATTGCGTGGACGTGCTGGCCGTCAAGGAGACCCAGGTACAAGTCAATTTTTTGTTTCTCTCGAAGATGATCTTATGCGTCTTTTTGGTAGTGATAGAATGATAAAAGTACTCGATAGAATTGGCTATAAAGAGGGTGAGGTTATACAGCATCCGATGATTACTAAATCTATCGAACGTGCTCAAAGAAAAGTTGAAGAAAATAATTTTTCTATTCGTAAACGTCTACTAGAATATGACGATGTGATGAATTCTCAGAGAACTGTTATTTACGATATGCGTAGGAATGCTTTATATGGTGAAAAACTAGATGCTGATTTAGTACAAATGTTTAAAAAAGTTGCTAATGATTTAGTGGAAGTTTATCAGGATCATACTGATTTTGAATCTTTCAGCAGGGCTTGTTTACAAACTTTTGGCATTGAGGTACCTTTTGATGAAAAACGTTTCATGTCTGATAGGGCTTCTAATCTCTCTGATGAATTATTTGAAGCTGCTTATAATACTTATATTGATAAACGTCATTTCTATGCTGAAAAAACTTATCCTTTGATTAAAGAAATTTATGAAAATGCCGGTAAACGCTATGAAAATGTTGCTGTACCTTATTCTGATGGCAAAAATCAATTTACTATAATCGCTCCTCTTAAAAAATCATATCAAACTAAAGGCCTCGAATTAATGAAAAGCATAGAACAATTTGTTACCTTTTCTATTATTGACAAAGCTTGGATGGACCATTTAAGAGAAATGGATGATCTCAAACAAAGCGTAAATGCTGCTGTTTATGAACAAAAGGACCCATTATTAATTTACAAAATCGAAGGTGCTCAGCTTTTTGATCAATTACTTAATAAAATATATTTTGAGGTAGTAAGAGCTCTTAGTATTGGTAGAATTCCTGTAGCTGAAGATAAACTGCAAGAAACAGATCAGGAAAAACGTCCTGCTAAAACAAGAAATTACAAAACGGGTAGAGATTATAATACCCCTGTAGGAACTTCACAAGCTGCACAAAAACATCAAGAATATAATAATCCATCAGAAGTAGCTGTTGCTAACGAACCTTTCAAATCTCAAAAAGTTGGCCGAAATGATCCCTGTCCTTGTGGTAGTGGTAAAAAATATAAACAATGCCACGGCAGAACTAATTGATTATATGTCGTAAGTGGATATATTGCTCTACTTAAAATTTTAAGCTTATTTAATTTGTTATCTGTCAATTTTCACCATGTTGTTGTTGAGTTTCCTCAAATTTTTTTGTTGAAATAATTGATATACTTTTTCAATAATCACGAATTGATTTCTAACAATAGGGGATGGGTACCCCAATCAATACGCGATGCCATATTAAATTTAGAAAATTCATTACTACCGGAAGATAAGACATGTCGGGCGAAAAAATATCTGGCAAAATGGTTTTACAGTGAATCATAATAATCTGTAATCTTTTTTGCCATTAATTTTCTT
>JAPXMM010000089.1:0-10369 GCA_033809015.1 Bacteroidales bacterium | reverse complement strand
TCAGCCAAGTATTGTTGGTTAAAGGATTAGAAGAGAATGTTTCTAAAAATGGTAAACTAGCATTTTCATTCCAATTTACTAAATCGTTTAAATCACGAATATACAATTGATAGGTGCCATTATAGATTGATAATATACCTCTTATACTGCCTTCGCCAGCAGGTAATAATTCTGATGCGAAACTAGCATAATTAGAAGTCCTTAATATTAGTGTATGACCATCTCTATCTAATATTGTTCTATTAGTGATAGCATCTGTTTCAGCAAATTTGCTCCCAACTTCAGCAAAATGTACAGAGTCTATTTGAATTAACATACTCAAATAGTTAGAATTTAATCCTGAAATTGTCGTATTAATAGGTGCAGGAGGAGTGCCAGGAAGGCTATCTCTAAAAATATGTTGATCTACGATAGCGTCAGGTATTCTACCTATATCTCCTTGATATTTATAACCTATTTGTACTAAGCCGCCATAATTACCTAAGAATAATCCTTGGCATTTGATATATACTCTTTGCCCTACCTTATATTGTGTATATAAATCATATCTATCTACTCTCACCTCTATTCCACCAGTATTATCTTGTATTTCTAATTGCTTGTAAAAATTACCCGATTCATCATTTGCCACTACTATACCAGTAATGATGATATTAGTATCTATACTGTCTAACTCACCGCTATACATCGCTTTCAGCTCTGCAATAGTGGTATTAGCTTCAAAATCTACGTGTGGAATATTTATTGGTGGTACATCAAAATCGTCGTCCACACATCCTGCGAATAAAAAAATCATACTCGCAATTAAAATAAAATTTTTTATAATTTTCATAATATTTTTATTTTTTATTTATTAAAAACTAAGTTTTATTAATAACATGTATGTTCTGCCATAAGCATACATATATTTAGGTGGGAATTTATCGATATTTTTAGTATCAAAATCGAAGCGTGATTGCTCAAAAGCAAAGAGTGCTAATTTTTGATTATCTAGAATATTATTTAAAAAGAAATTAACACCTAAACGATATTTATGTTTTATCATCCAAGATTTGCTAACAGAAAAATCTAAGGTGAAACCACTTGATAGCTCTTGCTGTGCAATAATGTCATTAATTAGTGGATCATCAGGACCTAAATTGTTAAGAGCAAATTGAGTACGTCGTTCAGGATTGAAATCCATATACATTTCATCGAAATAGTTAAATGTGAGTGTAAACCACCAGTAATTAGGTTTATAATTTATTGCAACACTAGCAGCTCTCTGAGGTACATTTGGAATATAGAAATTTTTGCTATATACTGTATAGCTAGTATCTGGACGGGAGAGATTATCAAAACTAACGTTTGCTTTGAATCTACTAATATATCTGTAATTACCTAAATTACCAGCAGCAGAAATAGATAAATCAGGTATGATATTAGCTTCTAATCCTAATTCTAATCCTTGATATAATTCATCCATATTAGATAAAGACATGTAAACGTATGTTTGGTATTCGTCATGATAAAAACCACGCATATCCATATGATCTAATATATAAGTTTGATAAGCAGTAATGCGACCACGTAAAAATTTAAAATTAAAATGATAACCAATATCTCCAGATAAAACTTTTTGTGCAGTAATGTCATTATTTATTCTATTACTATTATAAGGAGAAAGGAAAATATCTAGATTAGATTGTGGTTTTGTAAATCCAGCAATATTAGCTTTTATGTAATGTTTACCAGAAATTTTTAATACAGCACCAGTTTTTAGACCACCAACAAGATCATTTACTTGATCAGATTTGCCTTTACTATTATCAGGGAATCTACCACTTCTATACAATCCATTACGGTATTTATTGTTAAATCCTATTTTACCAGCTACGAAATAATCTACTCTTGGCAAAGTTTGCTTATATTGAGTCCATAAATTTACATCATTAGTATTTAGTTTATAATTATAACCAAAAACATCACCTACATGCAATTGTCTATTGGGATCATCTAAATTATTATAAAGCATCTCTGGCTTATCTGGGAAATCTCTTTCTGCATATTGATCAATATCTAAATAATAATTAGCGCCTAATAAATCGCTGACTTTTTTATAATTATGTGTTTCGTAATGATATGCTTGTAAACCGCCATAGATAATGCTTGATGGATTAAAAGTATATTTGATATTGCTAGCATAATAGAAATATGTAGGATCATTATGCACTTCCTCAATAATATACCTAGCAGATTTACCTTCTAGATTAGACAAATAATTGGTTTGATATAGTTTATCCCAATTAATTTGGCTAACAGTAACGTCATTTTGCCATCTTTGAGTAACTATTTCTGCAATATAAGGATCTGTTTGATAGCTTGGTAAATATCTGTAATAGTCTGGTCTAGGATCAGGAGCATTATACCAATTTAGTCTAGTAGTACCATAAATACCAGTTGTAAAACCAAAAGCGTTAGTCCACGTTAGATTCTCACTAAATTTATATTCATCATTTAGTATTAAATATGGTTTAAAAGCAGTTCTAACTCTAGCATTACGTTTTTCTCCATTTTGTACTCCCCAGTTTGGATTATAGTATGGGTTATCGACTAACTCTTGTGCTTCTTTAACAGTAGGAGAAGCTAAAGCTCTTTTTTGTGGACTAGCAAAGATAGTAGCAGACAAACTATGACGTTCTGAAAAACGTTTCTCAGCAGAAAAGAAGAAAGCATCTGCCTGCAGCCAAGTGCCGGGTACATAAGTGTCATAAGCATATCTATGAGAATAAGCAGCTGCAAAGCCCCATCCATTTTGCATAATGCCACTATTATATGTATACATTAATCTATGTTCCCAGGATTTATTACTAATACCATAGCTGATCTGATGTCCCATTCTAATGTGAGAAGGAGTAGCTAAAATATTAGATACGCCCATAATATCACCAAAGCTCATATATAATGGCTCTAATCCATAGGAATCGTCAGAATATCTTGTAGCATCATTTAATCCACTAATATCAGAATAATTAACTCTATCTAATTCTGGATTATAGAGCAAAACTTGATTAATATACGACTCATAGCCACCACGTTCTATACCACGAGGTGAGAATGAACCTGCACTTAAATTGTAAGAAGCTAAGTTAAGATATGGATCTCTCGAAGATAGAAGCAATGGAGTTAATGAAATGCCTCTATCAAGATCATCATTTACTATCTCTAACTCTTGCTCTCGAGCTAGCTCTTGCAGAACAGGTTGAGATAAACCTTTTGTGAGTAAAATCACAATAGTTGTATCCTTAGTAGACATTAAATCTATAATATCATTGTAAGGCTGATAAGCTGTAGCATTCACTGAAATACCATAAATACCAGGTAAGATTTTAAATGAAGCAATGCCATCTTCATTAGTTATTGATTTAAATTCACCAATTGATACCTCAGCAGTAACAATATTATTGTGATTTTGTGAATCTTCTACTTTTACATTTACGACAGAATAATTTTGTGCAAATGCAAAGCTAATCACATTGAATAAAAAAAGATATACTAAAACTTTCTTCATAAAACTGAATTAAATATGCAAAAATAAATAATTTTTTTTATAAAATACAAAATATTAATGTTTAAGAATATTTATTCTGGCATCTACTGCTACAATATTAGAGCCATTACCCAATAATGGATTTATATCCATTTCTGCAATTTCAGGAGCTATAGCCATTAGAGCACTTACACGTTGTATAATATTTGCGAAAACATTCTCATCTACTCCTTTGCTACCTCTGACACCTTTCACTAGTTTATAACCTTTCAAATTATGTATCATCGTCAAAGCTTCATCAAATGTAATAGGTGATAGAGCAGTTTGTATATCTTTAAGAACTTCTACGAATATACCACCCAACCCAGCAGTAACTAAATGTCCGAAATCACCTTCTTTTTTGCCACCAATAAATAATTCTAATCCACTAAGCATAGGTTGTAAAAGAACACCTTTAGCATCTTGGATTTTCATTAATCTATCAAATTCACTCAATAGCTGCTCTTTAGTTTCAACATTTAAAACGACACCACCTACATCTGTCTTATGTATGGGGCCTACGACTTTCATCACTAAAGGATAAGAGATTTCTCTCAAAGCATTATCTATTTCTTGAATATTGCTAACAACGATTTCGTTAGTTCTAGGAATACCTGCTGCATCCAACAGTTGAGACACCATAGCTGGAGGCAAAAATCCATCATTGCTATTATTAATAATAGTACGAATAGTATTTTTATCAACTTCAGGTAAAGTAATGTTTAACTGAGGTTTAGGAGTATTAAAAACAGAAATTAAACCTCTAGCAAAAAGTACTTCATCAGGAAAACGAACATGTCCTTTTGAAATAAAACTTTTCACCTCTTCAGCAACTTCGATTTCGCATGGCAGGATAGGATAAATAGGCTTGGAGCAGGTTTGCATTTTTTCATGCAAAACATCATAAACATCGAAAATAGGGAATAATCCTGGACTACCAAATATTACTACCATACCATCAATATCATCAAATTCATTTTCACAATAATCTAATATAATACCTAATTGTTCAGCTGTACCAGTAGCCAAAAAGTCAATAGGATTATTTACAGATGAACCTGGGAAAAGGTATGAAAGCAGCTCCTGAGCTTTTTCACCTTTGAGGGCAGGGATTTCAAAATTGCTATGAGATAATGCATCTGTCAGCATGACAGCAGGACCACCAGCATGAGTGATAATAGCTAGACGTTTCCCTGTTAATTCTTTATGCATAAATATAGAAGCCACTGTTACTAGATCATCTCTACCATAGCAACGTACAATACCTGCTTTTTTAAATAATGCATCCACACCTACATCAGCAGTTATCATTGCACCAGTATGCGAAGCGGCAGCTCTAGAGCCAGCTTCAGAATAACCAGCTTTGATAGCAGCTATTTTGCATCCTTTTGATATTAATGATTGCGAATGTTTCAAAAGTTTTTGTGGCTTTTTCACATTCTCCATGTACAATAATTTTACTTTTGAGCTTGTCAGTGGATCAAAAGTCTCATCCATATATTCTAAAATGTCTTCTACACCTAATTGTGCACTATTACCTACTGAATAAATACTAGAAAAAGGCAATCCTCTCGTTATACATAAATCTACTATAAATACGCCTGTAGCACCACTAGCAGTAATAAAATCACAACCATGAGGATTAGGCTCTGGAATAGGTGTAGTAAAAATACCTGCATAATTAGTATTGAAAACACCAGTACAATTAGGTCCTATTAAACTACCATTTACAGTGTTTATAGTCTCTACGATTCTGTGTTCCAGCATTGCTCCTTCTTTACTTTCTTCTCCAAAACCAGCTGAAATAATTATAAAAGCCTTCACTCCTTTTTTATTAGCTAGAGTATCTACAGCATCAGGACATAAATGCGAAGCTATAGCCAGAATAGCTAAATCAATTTTATCTGGCAAATCATCAACAGATGGATAAGCTTTAATGCCTTGTACGATGTCAGTCCCAGGATTAACCACAAATATTTGTCCTTGATATTTGTGATCTATAATATTTTTTAGAATTTTACCACCTGGTTTTTGTACATTATTAGATGCTCCTACTACGACAATACTTTTAGGATTTATTAATTCCTGTCTAATCATATTAATATAATTTTTAGCAAAAATACATAAAAATTGATTGTAAACATATTAAAAATAACACTCATTAAATTTAATATTAGCAAAAAGAATAATTTAAATAATTACATACTAAAAACAGTATTCTCACGTAATTACAAATAATTTTGCTTTAGATTATAATACTGAAATATTTATCATATTCGATTTCATTTTAAAAATTATAAATAATTTTGTATAAATTAAATAATGATGATAGAATATCCACATTTGGATAAAATTAATGGACCCGAGGATTTGAAAAAATATTCTCTAGAGGAGCTAAAAGTAGTAGCACAAGAAATCAGAGAATATATAATAGAAGTGATGTGTAATACTCCTGGTCATGTAGGAGCTAATCTAGGTGTCGTAGAGCTCACTATAGCTCTTCATTATGTATTTAATAGTCCAACAGATAAAATTATTTGGGATGTAGGGCATCAATCTTATCCTCATAAAATATTAACTGGACGAAGAGAAACATTTAGGACTATACGAAGATTTAAAGGTATAAGTGGTTTCCCAAGTAGAGATGAAAGTATTCACGATGCTTTCGGCACGGGGCATGCTAGTACTAGTATATCAGCTGCTTTAGGCATGGCTATTGCAGACAAAACTTTAAATCCAAATAGCAAAAACAATTTTATTGCAGTTATCGGTGATGGTAGTATGACAGGAGGTATGGCTTATGAAGCCATAAATCACGCTGGTGATACTAATGCAAACATTTTGATAATTTACAATGATAATAATATATCTATAGATAAAGCTACCGGAGCATTAAAAAACTATTTCACCCATCTAATAGCTTCTAAATCTTATAACCAGTTAAAAAATACGGCTTATGAACAATTTAAAGAGACTTTTTTACGAAATATTATTAATAAAACTGCTTCAATAATTAAAAATAGCATATTTAAACATTCTAATTTTTTCGAGTCTTTTAATCTTAGATATTTCGGCCCAGTAAATGGTCATAATTTAAAACAATTGATTGATATATTGAATAACTTAAAAAACATACCTGGTCCTAAAATATTACATGTTTTAACTCAAAAAGGCAAAGGTTATCCACCAGCTGAGAAAAACACTGTGGTATTCCATAGTCCAGGTAAATTTGACCCAGAAACTGGAGAAATATTCAATAATGCAAATAAGGGGAATTGCCCTATTAGATACCAAGATGTTTATGGAAAAACACTTTTAGAATTAGCTGATAATGATAAAAGAATTGTTGCCGTTACACCAGCAATGGTATCTAGCTCTTCTTTAGATATCATGTATGCGAAATATCCAGATAGAGTTTTTGATGTGGGAATAGCTGAAGAACATGCAGTTACTTTTTCTGCTGGATTAGCAGCCCAAGGGTTGATACCTTTCACGACTATTTATTCTACTTTTTTGCAAAGAGCTTATGATCAGATAATTCATGACGTAGCTTTACAAAAATTACCTGTAATTTTTGGTATAGATAGGGGTGGTTTAGTAGGTGAAGATGGCAAAACACATCAAGGGGTTTTCGATTTAGCATATTTGAATTTAATACCCAATATGGTAATAAGTGCTCCAATAGATTGTATAGAACTGAGAAATTTAATGTTTACGGCATATAATTATCAAAAAGGACCATTTGCTATTAGATATCCTAAGGCTAATGCTGAATATTTAGATTGTAATCTACCTATGGAGCTTTTGCCAATCGGTAAAGCAAATATCCTAAAACAAGGTGAAAAAGTACTTGTTATATCTATTGGTAAACCAGGCCATGACGTAGTAGAACTATATCCAGAATTTGAGAAACTAGGTATAAATCCCACTCATGTAAACCTTCGCTTTCTAAAGCCACTAGATACTGAAACTCTAGTAGAGTTATGTAATAAACACGAAATAATTATAACTATAGAGGATGGTACACTCTATGGATTGTCTGCAACTATATCACATTTTCTGATACAAAATAAAATTTATAGTAAACAAATTAGTTTAGGAATACCAGATCAATTTGTAGAGCACGGTAGTGTAGATGTGCTAAAGCATATGCTTAAATATGATAAAGAAAATATCCTAAAAACAATACAACAAGCATTTAGAGAAATTTAAGGAGGTAGGTGAAAGAGTGATCAGGAGAGGGTAAGACTATGAGATTACTTGATGACTAGGAGATTTGGAGACTGGGTGACGAGGAGAGGAGATGACTTGATTACTTGATGAAAGATTTATTTATACCCTACAATCCTATAAATTAATAAATCTCACTAATCGTTAGTAAATACGATTAGTGAGATTTAGAATCTTTTTAGAATTTATAGATTGTAGTTACTAAATTACTTTTATTTATCAAAGTAATTTAGTAATATTTCTGCTTTAATAAGAAATCATAGCTGAATTATTCCCAAAATGATAGCTAATACCGACGGTAAGAGTTCTCATATAGCCAACACCTAATGGATAGTCGTTGCTTATATCCATATTGTAATATCTGTTTTGTTTGAAGTGTAATCTGTAGCTATAGTCTATATTTACTGTCCAATGGTTATTAACTTTAAAATATGGAGTTACCCCTATTGTGACAGTAATCATTTCATCAGCATTTTTAAACAAATTGTTTGCCATGGTAATGCCTGGACGCCACATTACATCTCCACCTATACCGCCATGGGCATATAATCCAAAAATTTTTGTCCAATTAGAAAAATTAGTTGCATTACCTAAATCTGCTATTGCTTCAACTGTGCCGCCAGCAATATGCGTATCTTTACTTCCCTGATGTAGAATAATATTATACTCACCTTTGAGCATTATACCCCAGGTCCCATTAAACATATACTTACCATATAACTGTGCACAACCAGGTGCGTACCAAGGAGCTAATGGTGTATAATCTATGGGTCCCATAAAAAAATGATTTCCTACACTTAACCCTATAGACCATGGGTTTAGCTTATTTTCTGAATTTTGTGAAAAAACACTAAAACTAGTCAAAGCTATTAATAAAAATAACGAAATTTTTTTCATATTTACCTCCATTTTTTACAAATTTAATATATTTTTTTATATTTAAGTTTTTTAATATATTTATTTATTATTTTTTTTTAAACTTATTATAAATATTAAATGGTTTTTTATCTTTGTTTCTATTGTCATAGTCATATTGATAACTATAATATCCATATCCGTAACCATAACCATATCCATAATATGATCTACTTTTCACTTTTGTACCATTTAAGACTAAAGCAATATTTTTCACATTTTTATTCTTAATAAAATTATTGGTAAATCCTAAAGCTCGTTTATCTAAATATTCTGCTCTAGCAACATATAAAATAATATCTGCATAGGATATTATAGATAGTGTATCTACTACTAATCCAATAGGAGCATTATCTACGATTATATAATCATATTCTTTTTTAATAGTGTCAAAAAAATCAGCTAATTTGGGTCTCATAAGTAATTCGCTGGGATTGGGAGGTATTGTACCAGCGGTGATGTAATCTAAATTTTTGTATTCTATAGAATGAATTATAATATCATTGAGAGTTGTATTATCGTCTTTGAGATAATCACTGATACCCTTGTTATCTGGTATTTTCAGATAATGAGCTATTCTAGGTGCACGAAGGTCTAATTCTAAAATTAAAACTTTAGCATTTATTAGAGTGTATGATACAGCAAGGTTTAACGAAACAAAAGTTTTTCCTTCACCAGGGATAGTAGAGGTAACAAAGATAGTATTTCCTTTTTCTTTTTTATCAGTAAAAATAAATTCTAAATTAGATCGCAAAGTACGAAAAGCTTCTGCTAAATGGCCTTTTATATTTTCTTTAATAATTATAATGTCATCAGATTTTTTAAAAGGTATGCTAGAGACTATAGGAATATTTAAAAATCCTAAATCCTCTGTAGTATGAACTTTATTATCAAATAAATCTCTAAAATAGATTAATAAAATTGGGAGGAATAATCCAATGAGCAGAGCTACAAGCATACTAGCAGCTTTTTTAGGCTTAATAGGTTTTATAGTACTATATGCAGAATCTACAAGCTTGATATTGCTTACTGTAGCAGCCATAGCTATTTCTGCTTCTTCTCGTTTTTGCATTAGATAAATATAAAGATTTTCTTTTATTTGTTGTTGTCTGAGGATATCTTTATATCTTCTCTCACTTTCGGGCACACTAGCTAGATTGCTTGAATAATTATCAATATTTGTTTTAAGAGATTGTGTTTGTATCTTTAGGCTAGTAATTAAATTATTAAGACTTTCGTTGAGACTAGCCCTTAATGCTAAAAGTTGATTATCTATTTTTGTTATTAGGGGATTTTCAGCAGAAGAGTTTAGTAATAAATTATTCCTTTGTAATACTAATTGGTTATAATCATTAGTCATTTTGTTAATAGCCTCACTCTCTACTCCTAAATTAGCAGGTAATAGACTACTGAGATCTTTGTGTTTCTGTAAATAATCTTTTATTTGTTCAGCTAGTTTCAATTGTATGTATGCATTTATTAAATCTTTTTCTACAGCAGATTCTTTTTCTAGAATATTTTGTACACTAATATTTAGATCAACGTATTTCTCTTGAGTCATAAAAGCTTGCAATAGATTTTCTATATCAGATAATTCTTTTTCTATGACTTTCATCCTCTCATCTATGAATTTACTAGTATTTAATGCTATGATAT
>JAPXMM010000088.1:0-10572 GCA_033809015.1 Bacteroidales bacterium | reverse complement strand
GGTGGTACATATTATTTTGTTTTATATACAGGAAATGGACCAAACAATCCAAATAAAGTATATAAAGGCTCTATCACAGTTGTAAAATAATTTAAATATTGATAAATGAAGAATGATTTAATCTTATTTTATATCTTTTTATTTTTAGCTAACATAAGTTTTACCTATGGTCAATTAGTAGTTAGTATTTCACCAAGTGATACGTCTATTTGCAACGGAGATATAATTAATTTGAATGCAAACAGTAATATACCGGGGACAATATATTTATGGTCAAATGGCAGTAACACTAATTCTATTAATGTTTCTCCTACACTTACAACTACTTATACAGTTACAGGGACGTCTCCTGCTAGTGAAACTGCTTCTGCTGCAGTAATGATAACTGTTTTACCTAAACCTAATTTATCTTATTCAGCTACTACTACCGTTTTTTGTGATGTTGGTGGTACAGATACTATAACTGTTAGTTCTGATATTCCTGGTACAAATTACATTTGGAATACAGGTGATAACACAAATCAAATAATAATTTCTGTTGATACTTCTTCGCTTTTTCAAGTTACAGGTACAGCACCCAATGGATGCTATTCTACTTTATCTATATTTATTTTAATAGCTAGTAGACCCACAATTTCTACTACTAATGACACAATTTGTAATGGTGAAAGTGGCACAATTTCAGTAACTGGCGATGCCATGGGATATCAATGGAATAATGGTAGCAATCAATTTTCATTAAATTTAAATCCTACTACAACTACCATTTATACTGTTACAGGTACTAGTTCTTTAGGATGTACTGCTAGCACTACTGCTACTATTGTAGTAAATCCTTTACCTAATGTTACTATTTTAGCTAATCCTTCTACAGTATGTAAAGGTTCTTCAGCTAATATTACTGCTAACGGAGCTAATACTTATCTATGGTCAAATGGACAAAATACTCAAACTATCAATCCAATTATTAATCAACAAACTACATTTAGCGTTACTGGTACTAGTATTGAGGGGTGTACAAATTCAAATTCAATCACTATAAATATTTATCCATTGCCCACTGTCACTGTAAATAATCAAACTATATGCTTAGGGGATACAGCTATTTTATCTGCTCAAGGTGCCATAAACTATAATTGGAACAATGGACAAAATACTAATCCTATTCAAGTAAGTCCTAGTACTACTACTACATATTCTGTTACAGGAACAGATAATCATGGTTGTACAGGTAGTGCAACAGCTACTGTAACAGTATTAACTAATCCACAACTTATTGTTAATGATACTGCAATTTGCATTGGTGATACTGCATTTCTACATGTAGATGGTGCTGATAATTATCATTGGAGTAATGGGATCAATAATGCAAACATAATAATTATACCTAATCAAACTATTACGTATACTGTAACTGGTTTCCTTGGAACAAATTGTAGCTCATCCGCCACAGTTACTATTACAGTAAATTCTCTCCCTACCTTTGACATAAATACTCAACCAGCTTATTGCAATGCAAATAATGGACTAGCAGAAATCACTAATTTGACTGGTACTCCTCCATATCAATATTTATGGAATACTATTCCTCCAGCAACTACACAAACTATTACTGAACTAAATGGGGGGGTATATTTAGTAACTGTAACAGATGCTAATGGTTGTAGAACTGTTGGGCAAACATTGATTGAAACTAAACCACCTTTTAATTTTACAACACATTTTTCTCCAGAACATTGTGGAAATAGAGATGGTACAATTATTATAAATGTTACTGGTAATTTACTTCCTATTTCTTATCATTGGAGTCATAACTCCACCTTAGATACTAATGAATTATATAATTTGCAAAGTGGTACTTATTTAGTGACTATAAGTGATGATTTATGTACTAAAGAAACGACTATCAATGTGCCTTATTGGTCTGGCCCTAATGCTAGATTTACTCCAAGTATTTATACTTGGTATATGGATGGTGAACCTATTGAATTTTATAATTATACTATAGGAGCTAAAAATTATTTGTATGATTTTGGTGATGGCACTTATAGCGAAGAAGCTAATCCAGAGCATAGATATATTGATGATGGCACTTTTGTTATTACTTTATTTGCTACGGATCAATACAATTGCACTTCTATATATCAAGATTCCGTAACTGTGATTGAAAATTTTCAAATATTCATTCCCAATGCTTTCACACCAAATAGAGATAATCTAAACGATTATTTTACTCCATTTATACAAGGTATAGATGCAGAAAGTTATGAAATTTCTATCTTTAGCAAAACAGGTAAATTAATGTTTCATACTACTGACATTAATAAGGCTTGGGATGGTGGTATTGCTGACAAAAATGATAGAGAAATAAATGCCAATACTTATATTTATATAATAAAATTTACAACTTTAAATATGAAAGATAAAATTTATAGAGGTTTTATTAATGTTATTCATTAATATTTTACACTTTATTAATTATCAAATAAGTAGTATGAAAAAAAGTATATTATTATTTTTATCCTGTAAAAAAAATTTTTAATTTACATATAAATAAAAAAGTATATAAAAAATCAAAAAATTAATTTAATTATAAAATATCCTAAGTAAAACAAAAAAATAATATTTTGTCAGCTTTGCTAATTTGAAAAAATCATATAAATTTGTAATAAAATTTATGTTTATGAAAAAGGTTTTATTAATTTTCATTTCTTATTTTTTAGTATTTAGTTTGTATTCTCAGGATTTAGTAACCATTAAATTAAATGAACCTAGTAAAAAAAGAGAATCTAATATAATGGAAGCTTTCCAAAATCGAGCTTCTGTGCGTGAATGGACTACTGATGAGCTAAGTCTGCAAGATTTATCTGATTTATTATGGGCTGCTAATGGTATAAATAGACCTTCAGAAAAAAAACGTACTGCTCCTTCTGCTATGAATGCTCAAGATATTGATATTTATATTTTCCAAAATAAAGGAGTATATATTTATGATGCTTTTAATAATGTATTAAAGCCTCTGGTGGCAGGTGATTATAGACATTTATTTGGCTCTCAGCAGTCGCCTATAGTGTTATTACTCGTATCAGATACTTCTAAATTTAAAGCTGGTGATTCTGAACATAAAAAAATGGTAGCTGCTATGGATGCAGGTATAGTATCTCAAAATATTGCCATTTTCTGTGCAGGTATTGGTTTGAAAACCCGACCTCGTGTTTCTATGAATACCGAAGAAATTAAAAAAGTTTTATCATTATCAGAAAATCAATTACCTCTTATTAATATGCCTATTAGCTATTAATATTTTACTAATTGATTTTATAAATTTATCAATCTGTGTATGTGATAACCATTGAATCATAAATAGACCAAAAGACATTTATTTTTACAGTGATATCCTTATAAAATAATTTTGTATTAATTATATTATTATCAAAATCTATATTTTCGATTTTAATATTTGATTTTAAATAAATATTGTGAATATTAGATTTTTTATAAACAGATTCTTTAGCAGACCAGAATAAAGTGCTATAAAAATACAAATTATCAATAGGTAATAAATCAATTTCTTCATCAGTTAGAAATTTGCTTTTATTTCTAAAAGCTTTTTCGGAGAACCTCTCTACATCTAATCCTCTAATTTCATTAACATTTTCATTTATTAAAACTGCGGAGTAGTTATCTGTGTGGCTCACACTAATAGATCTTGGTGGATTTACTAAATAAGGTTTATTATTTTCGTCATAATAAATGCGATAAATAAAGTCTGCTTGTACGATAGATCTGATCAATGCTCTATAGCTCATCCATTGTTTTTTTCTTTTTTCACTTTTAAATGAATTTAGCATAGCAAACTCTTCCTCATTTAAATATAAATATTTTAATAATTCATCTACACTCTCGGTGATTTGCCAAATACCTAATTCTAGTCTATGAGATATCTTATTATAATAAACTAATGGCATTTATTCAATTATGATTTTTTCAGTGCAAATATTTTGGTCATTGTTTATGGTCAAAATATATACTCCTTGATTGAAAGTTATCGGAATGATAAGATTATTAGAATCATTTAATACTGCATCATAAACCAGTTGGCCTTGTATAGAGAATAATTTTATAGTTAAATTATCAAAAGTATTCACAAAATTGACATTTATCGCGTCGCTAGTTGTATATAAATATGTAATAAAATTATAATTATTTATAGAAGCATTTGGTCCCCAGATGTCGTTAACCCATTCAGGATGGTCTACAAAAGGATTTCTATTATGTTGGATGACATAAACAGAATCATTTCTTTTTCTTTCTTTACTACTAACAGGATCAAGCTGATGCCAATGAAGGAATAAATTTTTTGCCCAAGAAGATAAATCACTATTTTCGAAACTTCCACCTGTCCAATTAGCAATTTTGTCCATATATCTAGTAGCCATATAGAAATAAATACGAGCTATATCGCCTTTGAAAGAATCTATAGGTTCAAAGACAGTGCCAGAATACCCACTAGTAGCAGAACTTCCGAGTTTGCTACCATTCATAGAAGTCCAGCTTGCACTACCTACTTTGCCATATGGATAATTACTTCGTCGATTGTTCACATAACCATCTGTAGGCAAAACATGAAAAAGATCACTATACATCGGAGATGCATCATTAAACCAGCTAGCTGGCACTGTGTGCTCTCTATTATAGCAATCACCTTCTGATGAATAATTACCACACTGATCTGTAATAAATGTGAACTCATATGGTGGAGTACCATTAGGAATATCACTATATATGTCCCATACTTTTCCATTAAGCTTTTTATCTGTTCTAGGATATGCATCCCATAGCCCACTGTAGCTAATTGATGTTACATTAGTTTTTATAATATTATATAAAGCCACTCTAAGCTCTTGTCCATATTTGCCCTCAGCATTATCATAATATCCATTAGGTATCTGACTGAAAACTAATATAGTAATAAAACTAAAAAAAGTTGCCAACAAATATTTTTTCATAGCATTATAATTTTTACAAATTTACGAGAAATTTTTTTAAAAAATAATCACAATATTTAGAGATAGGACAATTAATACATTGCGGTGATTTGGCTGTACATACATATCTGCCGTGTAAGATAAACCAATGATGTATTCGATTAACATATTCTGAGGGAGCCAATTTTAGTAGATTTTTTTCGATTTTTAAGGGAGTATCTTTGTCTGTAGCGAAACCTAATCTGATGGCTACACGTTTGACATGTGTATCTACAGGTATAGTAGGTGCATCATATAAAACATTTAAAATCACTTTTGCAGTTTTAGGTCCGATACCTGATAGAGTAAGTAATTTTTCATAATCCGCTGGTAAAATTCCATCATATTTATCCATCAATTCATCTGCTAATGATTTTAAATATTTAGCTTTGTTATTAGGATAGGAGCATGATTTTATTAGTTCAAAGATTTCATCAGTAGTTGCTGATGACAAAGTTTTGAAGTCTGGGAATCTTTCAAAAAAATTTTTTGTAATTATATTTACTCTTTTATCAGTACATTGAGCACTGAGTATGACAGCTACTGTCAGTTGATATTCATCTTTATAAATTAATTCTGTTTTAGGATTAGGATTAGATTTTTCAAAAATTGTTAGAATATTGTATAAAGATTCTTTTTTATCCATAAAAGATTAATTACTTACTAATCCTCTGCCAGTTTTATTAATTAAACCTTGTTTATTATAGTCATTTATGATAGCTTGCAGGAGTCCATTAATGAAAATATGACTTTTTTCAGTACAAAATTGAATAGCAATCTCTATATATTCATCTATAGAAGTTTTAATAGGAATAGTAGGACAATAAACAATCTCTGTCATAGCTTGATGAATAATATAACGGTCTAAAAGATTTAAACGTTGTAATTCCCAATTTTGGGCATGTTTTTGAATTTCTTCATCCCATTTGTTTTTGTTTAGGATCGTATTATCAAAAAGGGTTTTTACGAATTCTTTATCGTCTTCGTCACCAATATTTTTTATTGGTTTAAATGGTTGTGGAGGTATTTGAGATTCACTATTCTGAGGATTATAATTTTTTAACCACATATAAGTAATCAGTGCCATAGTATTCTGATCATCACTCCATGAGATATTTCCAGATTCTAAATAAGATTTTAGTAATGGATGAAAAGCAATAAATTGCTTAAAAAATTTCGAATAGAATTTTTGATAATCTTCTAATGTATAAATATTTTTAGAAATAAAATTTTGATAAATATACCAATCTTTGATTTTTTTGTACACATCCCAGAATAAATCACTTTCAAAAGGATAATCTAAAGATAAATTATCAAGACCACTTTTCAAATTTTCATTAAGTATTAAATCATTAATAAAAACATTATCAATAATGACAGTGCTAGGATTAATATCATCTTCAGAAGGGAAAAATTTTTCTTTATTTTTTTCGAGTCTTTCTTTATAAAACTTAATAAAATTTAAAAAAAAATAAATATTTATAAAAAAAATTCTTGCAAGATCATCAATACTATTAATTAGTGAATTCCTAGCCGAAGGTAAATCGTTATTTTCGGATAAGTGAAACGCATAAACACTCTGTAATACTTTAATTCTCAAAATTCTTCTACCAATCATAAAATGATATTGCGATTGCAAAATTAATAAAATATTAGATTTTATCCAAAAAATTAAATCTAAATTAGAATAAAATTAAAATCAATTCACAATGGCTTTTAGACTAATTATCAATTGAGATCATAATCATCATAAATACTACCGCCAATGTCTTCTATTGGTATAGACCAGTAATTATATAAACCAAATAATAATCTTTGTTGTTTCTCCTCTGGAGTCATCTTATCATATTTTTCTTTTTCTCTTTGAATAGCTTCACGTTTTTTTTGTTCTTTTAGTTCGATCTCTTTTAATTTTGTTTCATTTTCTTTCAGATAATCTTGTTCTATTCTTTTCTTTAAAAAATCTTCGGCTACATTGGGAAAAAGTTCTAATAATAATTGTTCCTTTTCATTATTATACAATTTTCTATTTCCATACTCAGGAAATTCTTTATTAGGAAATGGCTTGTATGTACTAGTATCAAAAGGTTTTTCTTGTTCGCTACCAGTGATTAGTTTTCTAAATTTAGGATCTATAGGTACTGGAGTTTTACCATAAGCACCTTCGACTAATTTAATAAATTGTGTATTTTTAGTAGTGTACCAAGGCAGATTTTTATTTTCATCTAAGATGCAATTGACAGCTTGGCTACCAACTATTTGACTTGTAGGAGTTACTAAAGGCACACACCCTGCATCTATTCTTACTTTTGGCACTGCTTTTAACACTCTTGGCAATAAATGTTCTAATTTTAATTGTTGTAATTGTGAAGTCATATTTGTATACATACCACCAGGAATTTGAGCATCTCTCACAGCTTTATTAGGAGCTGGGAAATTAAAATATGCTTCTATTTGCTGGCAAACTAATAAGGCATCATCAAATTTATTTTTGTAAGTAAGGTTAATAGCATTATCAAATAATTTTTCTACATCAGCAGGTAAATTAGGATTTTGAGGATCAAACATTTTAGGATAATTATTAGGATATTGATCATAAGCCTTCAACTCTTTGCGAATATCCATCAAAATTTCTTGCAGTTTAGGAATTACCGATATATTCACATCAATATCGATATTTAATTTTTTACAAAAATGATAAACTATTTCGAAAGATGCAGCTGCTGGTCCACCAGCGAACGGGAATAAATTAGTATCAATGATATCTGCACCAGCAATAATAGCAGATAGGGTAGAAGCTAAGCCAAATCCAGGAGTACTATGAGAATGAAAATCTACTGGTATAGATAGCTTTTTTTTGAAAGCAGAAATAATATCATAAGCAGCTTTAGGAGTTACTAAACCAGCCATATCTTTTAGAGTAACCATCTGAGCACCCATAGCTTCGAATGTTTTCGCTTTGTTAACAAAATATTCTGTAGTGAAAATTTTGGGTTGTTTTTTATGAAAAATTTTATCTAAAAAATTCTTTGGTTCAATGACTGGATCTACAGTATAGCAAACAGCACCATCAGCTGTAGCACCATATTTCTTGCAATATTCTACCGATGATTTACAATTATCCAAATCATTTAATGCGTCAAAAATCCTTAAAATATCAACACCATCAGCAATAGCATTTTTAATAAATCCTTCTATCACCCATTCAGGATATGGATTGTAACCAAACAAATTTCTTCCTCTCGATAGAGCAGTTAATTTGCTAGTATCACCAATGCCTTCTTTTATTTTTTTTAATCTAGTCCATGGATCTTCATTTAAAAATCTCATAATACTGTCTGGTACTGCTCCGCCCCAAACCTCCATAGCATAGAAATGTGCTTCTTTGAAATATGGCAATGTCCTATCTACTTGTTCTTGACTCATTCTTGTAGCGAATAAACTTTGCTGACCATCTCGCAAAGTCAAATCTCTTATCTTAATAGTTTTAGCACTCATATAAACTTGTTTTTATTATAGTGCAAATATAATAATTTTTTTTATCTTAACTTTGCAATATATGGAAAATTTTATAACTCTTAAACAGCTGTCTAACCAGATTACTAGTGTCATTAATCAAAATTTTACTAGTAGCTATTGGGTACTAATGGACATACAGAAAATAAATCTGTATCGTACAGGACATGCATATCCAGAGCTTGTAGAAAAAGATGAGAAAACTAATAAAATTGTTGCTCAAATGCGTGGTATCATTTGGGCAAGTGATTTTTTAGCTATTCAAAGAAAATTTATGCAAGTACTTGGCACAGAAATGAAAGATGGCATTAGAGTATTAGCTAAATGCTTGGTTACTTATCATCCAGTTTATGGTCTTAGCCTTAGAATATTAGATGTCGACACCACATATTCTCAAGGTATTCTAGAACAAGAAAGATTACTTACTATTAATAAACTCCAAGATGAAGGGATATTTGATGCAAACAAAAAAATTCATTTTCCTCTTGTCCCACAAAGAATAGCAATTATTTCCATAGAAACGAGTAAAGGTTTTAATGATTTCATTGGTGTATTAACAAATAATGATTACTCATATACATATAAATACAATCTTTTCCCTGCAATTTTACAAGGTGAGAAAGCTATTGAAAGCATTCTCGAGCAACTAAGAATTATCAGTATTAAAAAAGATTTTTATGATGTAGTAGTGATAGTAAGGGGTGGAGGAGGAGAGATAGGCTTGACAGCATATAATGATTATTCTTTAGCTAAAGCTATTGCTACCTTTCCACTACCAGTATTAACTGGAATTGGTCATTCTACTAATCAAACAGTTAGTGATATGGTAGCACATTATTCGGCTATCACTCCTACAGATTTAGGATATTATATTATAGATAAAACAGCTGAATTCGAAAATAATTTATTAAATATTGCAGATAAATTAACAAATATTATTAGGCAACAACAAAAAAATTACGAAAATAGAATTAAAAATCTGCAATTTTCAATATTACGCAATACTTCAGCTCAACTTTATTCATACCAATCAAATTTAGATAAAACTATAAACTCATTTTCTAATGTTATCAATTCAAATATTAATAAATCCTCATTTAATTTAGTCAAAATCGTACATTATTTGCGAAATATATTAAAATCAAAACTAGAACAGTTCTACAACTCGCTACAAAAAAGCTATTTTAATATTTCTAATAATTCAAAAATATTAATTAATTCTATAAATACAAAACTTTATAATAATACATTAATAATAAAACATATAACTCCAGTAATAATCAAAAATCAAAAATCACAAATCGAACAAATAAAAAATTTTATTATCTTTAACATAAAGCAATTTATGAGTGAATCAAGGACAAATATTAAAGAAACACAAAAAATTATAGAATTGTCTGATCCCAAACATATTCTGAAAATGGGATATTTAATTATGAAAAAAGATAATAAAATTACAACAGAAGATAATGTAAATGTGAGTGATGAAGTAATAATAGAAGGTTATAAAAGATACTTCCAAGCAGAAATTAAAAAAGTAGAAAAAAATAAAAATTATGAATAACGATGAATTAAATTTGCCCACCAGCTACGAACAAGCTTTTAATGAGCTACAAAAAATAGTATCAGAGATAGAACAAGGCGATATAACGATTGATTTGCTATTACCCAAAGTGCAAAGAGCAGCACAATTGATTAAATATTGCAGAGATAAATTAAGAAATACGGAAGATGAAGTAAGCAAGATCATAAAACAGTTAGAAGATGAAAGTGATGGGAATGCTGAAGAAAAGAGGTAGAAAGTAGAATTTTTTAAAGAAGGTTTTTATAAAATGTGTAAGGATAAAAAAGGGGAAAAAAATATAAACAATATTTTTGTTTAACTTTCAATGATATATCAATATTTTAATTTCATCAATCTAAAATACCGCTCCCACGCCCACCTATCGTGCGATGACAAGTTCAATAGTCGCCCAATATCTGATTCCACCTCATCTTTCAAATACTTATTCATCACTACAAACCACAT
>JAPXMM010000087.1:0-10731 GCA_033809015.1 Bacteroidales bacterium | reverse complement strand
AACATGCTCACATCTACATCTGGGACAAATGGGAGCGGTAGATAGAATCTTGATTCTCTGGTAATCTAATGCTGTCAATCTATTCTCATTGAGGAATTGGTAGAGATTATCTAAAAATTCACGCTTGTCTTCTTTGGTCAGAGCCAGCATTTCTTCTATGTTTTTAGCTGTATATTCCATAAAATTATATTTTTTGCAAAATTAATAAAAATATATAATACTGAAATTTAAACAAAGATGTTGTGTTTTACAACGAAAAGATAAAACAATCATTTTCTCTTTTCTCAACTTCCTGTAATTTAGTATTATCCCCCCTCATTATCAATTACTTTTCATCGCTCCAATAATTTCTTTGATATTTTCAATATTCTTTTGTGATAAATACCCTTCTATTCCATATAATATTTCTTGAATTATTGAAGGATTTATGAAATTAGCAGTACCTATTTGAATTGCTGTAGCTCCAGCTAAAAAATACTCTATAGCGTCCTGCCAGGATATAATGCCACCACTAGCTATTATCGGTATATTTACAACTTGTGCACATTGATAAACCATTCTGAGAGTTATAGGTTTGATGGCAGGTCCAGACAAGCCTCCGGTAATAGTAGCTAATTTTGGTTTCATTGTATTAATATCTATTGCCATGCCCAAGTATGTGTTTGCCACAGTTATAGCATCTGCATGCTCAGACTGGCACAGAAGAGCTAAATCCTCTATCTTAGTTACGTTGGGTGAAAGTTTTACAATTAAGGTTTTATTGTACGTTTTTCTTACTTTTTGTAGCAGTTCTTTTAGTAGATCATAATTAGTACCAAACTGCATACCACCATGTTTTACATTTGGGCATGACACATTTAGTTCTATTGCATCCACACGATCTATTTTATCTAATAGAGAAACTGTTTCTACATAATCTTCTACTGCATTGCCTGCTACATTTACTATAATATTAGTTTGATATTTGGCAATAGATGGTAATATCTCATTTATGAAATAATGTACACCTTTATTTTGTAATCCAACAGCATTTAGCATCCCTGCGCTAGTCTCAGCCATTCTAGGATAATTATTGCCTTCGCGTGGTTCTAATGTTGTCCCTTTTGTAATTAATGCACCCAATATTGATGGGTCAATGAAATCTTCAAATTCTTGTCCGTAGCCAAATGTTCCACTTGCTGTTAATATTGGATTTTTTAATTTTAATTTACCTATTTCTACTGTTATATTCATTTAATAATTTAGTTTATTGATAAGGTTAGAATCAAACACCGGTCCATCTATGCAAGCTCTGAGATTGCCATTTTTAGTAGATACAGCACAGCATAAACATGCTCCTATGCCGCAGCCCATCAGTGTTTCTAAGGATACTTCACAATATAATTTGTTGTATTTACATATTTCCATAACTTTGTTTAGCATTATTGTAGGACCACACGTATAAACATAGTCAAACTTTTCTAATTTTTTTTCAAAAATATCTGTTATTACTCCTTTATCTCCAAGGGAGCCATCATCAGTGGATACTATTACTTCGCCATATTTTTTGAAATCATCTATAAGCATTGCTTGTTCATCGTTTCTGAATCCAAGAAATATATTTTGTAAATTATTATTAGCAGCTAGTTGATTGCTTAGAAGCAGCAATGGAGCTATACCACAGCCACCACCTATTAATGCAACTTTCTTCCCTGTAGGTATCGTGAAACCATTTCCCAGCGGCAGGATTATATCTACTTTATCACCTTTTTGTAATGTTTTTAAATATTGTGTGCCCTCACCTTTTAATTGTATTAAAAATTGGATTTTTTTGTGTTTTTGTGAGACAAAGTGAATAGAAAGTGGTACTCGTAATAATGATTGCAAGGTAGGTGGAACATAAAATTCTGCAAATTGGCCAGCTGTAATCTCTGGACAAGTATCTGGTAATTCTAAATGTAAACGAAAATGTGAACTATTTATTTCCTCGTTATCAAGTACTATGAGCTGAGTATGAATTTTTTTATTATTCATTTATTTCTTTATCAGCATTTTCTGAATCTTTTTCTTTATCTTCTTCAGTTATATTATCTTTTTCATCTTTTTGGTCTTCAGATTCTTCCTTTAAGTCTTCTATAGTGATTATGGCATTTTCTATTAATAAATTATACCATTGAATAATTTTTTTAATATCTTTATTAGTTACTGCCTCACGATCCCAGTTGGGGAGCATTTTATCCATAAATTCGAACAGTAGCTCTTCGTTGTTAGTGTCTATATCGATTTTTTGTCCATTATATTCTTTTAAAATATTTTTAAATACTTCCTCTACGTGCACTTGACCATCTACTGTAACAACAACAATATCAGACAAAGGGCTAATCTTATTATTTAGAAAAACAGGAGAACGTTTACCATCTAATAAACTTTCTACAATAAAAGAAGATTTGTTATTACCAACGATTTTGTATAACCCTGGTTTACCTGAAATGTACATTATTTTACTAAGATCCATAATTATTTTATTTTTTATTAAATAGTAGCACTATAGGCATTAATATCAGAAGATATTTTTTTAATTAATCCTTGCAAAACATTTCCTGGACCTACTTCTATAAATTCTCTAGCTCCATCATTGATCATATTTTTAATAGTTTGAGTCCATCTAACAGGTGAGGTGAGTTGCTTAATAAGATTTTGTTTTATTTGCATAGGATCTGTCGATGGTAGAGCTGATACATTCTGATAAATGGGGCAGATAGGTGTTTGGAAAGGTGTTTTATCAATAGCAGTTTCTAATTCTAATCTAGCTGGCTCCATCAAAGGACTATGAAAAGCTCCACCAACCTTGAGAGGTAGCACACGTTTAGCACCTGCTGCTTTTAGTTTTTCCATAGCTAATTCTATACCTTTCATAGAACCAGAAATAACTATCTGACCGATAGTATTATAATTAGCTGGTACTACGATTTCGTCAGTGATGTTAGATAAAACTTCTTCTACGGTTGACTCGTCTAGTCCTATAACTGCAGCCATAGTGCTTGGTTGCATTTCGCATGCTTTTTGCATAGCCATAGCTCTTGCAAAGACTAATTTTAGTCCATCTTCGTATGTCATTGATTTAGCTGCTACTAAAGCTGAAAATTCTCCTAATGAGTGACCTGCAACCATATCTGGTTTGAATTTATCAGATAAAATATTCGCTAAAGTAACACTATGGATAAATATCGCGGGTTGAGTAACTTTTGTCTGCATTAGATCCTGCTCTGTACCCTCAAACATTATTTTTAATATGTCAAATCCTAAGATCTCATTAGCTTTATTCATCATCTCTTTAGCTAATGGATAATTATCATAAAGTTCTTTTCCCATGCCAGGATATTGAGCTCCCTGCCCAGGAAATACATATGCTTTTTTCATAATTTTCTATATTTAAAAAATTTCACTTAATAATTTTCTAATCATATCTTAGTACCCGAGGCCGGAATCGAACCGGCAAGAGCAAAAGCCCATTGGTTTTTGAGACCAACGCGTCTACCAGTTCCGCCACTCGGGCATAAGATTTTGATTATTTCTCATTTAATATTTGTTTTTATAAAAAACTATTTTTTGCAAAAATACAAAATTTTTTAATTTTCGAAATCTTTAATTTAAAAAAAGCCCAGTTACATAATTTTAACTGGACTTTTGGTTGAAAAAATTTTTATATTTTATTATTTATTATATGTTTTGACTACAATATACAGCGTTTTAACTGTTATTATATGTCTATAGTCTAAATATATTAATTTCTGCGAGTGTTGTTAGGTTTATATAATATTGATTTTGTATTTTTACAAAGTTGTAATAAAATTTTGTTTATTAAAATTTAAAAGCATAAATTTGTAAAAAAATTTTTTATGAAAAAAGTATTTATTTTATCATTATTCTTTATCTCATTTGTATTTGTTCTAAATTCACAAACAAATAAAAATATTTATTTGTATCCTGCAGATGAGATGCTACTCAGACAAAAAGTAGTAGAGAATCCCCATCTTATGGTAGAATATATGATTTATGAGGATAACCTCAAAGCATTGTCTAATAAAGATTTTGCAATGTTAAAAACTGATACATTGATTAATGGAAAGCGAGTTATTCCTGTAGTATTTCATATAATACATACTTATGGAGTTGACAATATTTCCAAAGCACAAGTTTTAGATGCTATAGAAAAATTAAATATAGATTATAACAAACAAAATGGTGACACAGTAAATACTTATGATTTATTTAAAAGCAGAGCAGCTAACTGTAATATTGAATTTCGTCTAGCACATATTGATCCTGATGGCAACTGCACTGACGGTATAGTGAGACATTATACTCCAGAGACTAATTATGCATATTTCAATACTATGAAAAAATATGTGTGGGATCCCACAAAATACATGAATATTTTTGTAGTTAATTTTATTTATCCTGAAGGAATGGCATTGCCAGAGGGAGCAGTAATAGGTGGTATGTCTCCTTTCCCACCAGATAATCCTCTTAGTCAAGCTCTTACCGGTGGCGATACTGCTGTTGATGGAGTATTAATCAGACAAGATTGCATTGGTACTATAGGCAGTGCTGAAAATTTTGGAAATTATGGAATAAATTTGGTTAATCGTAGTTTTACTCACGAAACAGGACACTATTTTAATTTATATCACACTTTCCAAAATTTGATGTTTGGGCTTATTCCTGCTACTAGTGGATGTCCCTCTATGCTGGCATCTACTGGTGATGAAGTAGATGACACTCCTCCTGTAGATGTCGCTACACAAAATACATCTCTTAATTGCTTCACTCCTGGCTCTAGAAATACATGTTCAGAAACACCTGATGAACCAGATATGATAGAAAACTATATGGATTATCAATGGGGCTATTGTACTAATATCTTTACTATAGGGCAATATCAGAGAATTGATGGTGCTTTAAATGGTTATAGACGAAATCTTTGGTCTGCAGAAAATCTACATGCAACAGGTGTGATAGAAGATGATCCAGTAGAATGTCCTCCTATAGCAGATTTTTTCTCTACTTCACAATATGTATGTGCAGGTTCAGAAGTGAATTTTTACAATTCTTCATTTAATGGTACTGCTACTACTTTTAACTGGACTTTCACTGGTGGTACTCCTGCTAACTCTACTATTGAAAATCCAACAATCGTATACAATACTCCTGGCACTTATCCAGTTACCCTGCAAGTAAGCAATGCACAAGGCACTAATACTATTACTAAAACAAATTATATTCATGTATATAGCACTAGCACTACTAATATAGCACCTATGAGCGAATCTTTCGAGACTAGTTCTATTAATGATTTTATGGTAATTAATGATACGGGCTCTGTATGGCAAATTAGTAGTGGTACTGGTTATTCTGGCAGTAAATCTATCTATTTACAAAATTTCTCTGGTAATAGTGCTGGTAGCATCGATGAGTTTATCACACCTGCATATGATCTAACTGTTTTGCCATCTGGTCATGCAAAAGTAACTTTTAAGGTAGCTTATGCTGGTAAATATGTGGCAGCAACAATTTTAACAGCTGCTGATACTATTTATGATAAATTGACTGTTTATACCTCTAATGATTGCGGTAAAACTTGGCAAAATAGATTAGTGAAAAGTGGTGAAAATTTGGCTACTACTAGTCCATTAGAAACAGAATATACTCCTAGCTCCACAGCTCAATGGGCAGAGTTTAGTTTTATTATCCAAGCTGGATTAGTAAATACTATGGACAATATGAGATTAAAATTTTCTTTTTATTCTAATGGAGGTAATAACATTTATATTGATGACATTAATATTACTTCATTATCCGATATAAATACGCAAACTCTAGCAGGCAATGAAATTAAATTGTATCCCAATCCAGCTAATTCTGAAGCTAAAATTAATTTAGAGCTAAATAATTCTTATAATGTTTCTATACAACTGATAGACATTAATGGCAGGTTGATAAATGACGTATTTAATAATAAAATGAGTGTTGGAAGCTATGATATTGATATAAATAATATCGGTAATTTAGCAACTGGTGTTTATTATGTGAAAGTGAGATTAGATAATAATGAGACCTATCTACCTCTTGTGAAGCAATAATATTCTATGAAGCTTTCATAATTTTACAAATACTCAATTTAATTAATTTTTTATTTTAATATAATTTTATATTTTTGAAAAAAAATTATGAAAGTTTTTAAATTTTTAGTTAAAATTATTGTATTATCGTTATTAATAGTTAGCTGTAACGTTAGCTCGCAAGCTAGGTATGCTCATTTAAATAAAGTACCTAGAAATGAAATGGTTAGTAGCGATAATGTGCAAATCAATAAAATAAATAATCAATTTAATAATCTTGGATTATTTGATCTAGACAAAAGTAATTTTGATAGCATTAGTCAGATTAATAGTACTACTTTAGTGCAAAATAGTATATTAAACAATAAAAAAAATAAAGTTTCAGAAAATAAATTAACAAAAAATGATTTTGTTTTCCCAGCTAAAATATCAGCTAAACACACATATTCACAAGCTCAAGAGATGAGTAGCAGTTCATCTCTGAACTGGATTGTAACTTTACTTTTAGAGGTGCTAGTATTAGCATTAGTATTAACTTTGTTAGGATTTCTATTACCTACAAAAGTATTTAATTGGGTTTTGTCTATATTACTTATCTTATTTGTAATTTATTTGATTTTTTATCTAATACGTTGGCTATAATTATAATAGTTCGTAATAGCTGTGAGGGAGAATAGAAGGAGGGGAGAAGCGGAGACTGGGGAGATAAAGTGATGAGAAGCGGGGAGTAAAGTTTTACTACTTTATTAAGATTTCTAAAAAATCTAATTAGTTCGGTTAACTATTTTTTTCAATTCTATTAAACTAAAACTCTTGTAATTAGAATTATTTTATAATAATTTTTGTTAATTTTGCAAAAAAAGTTATGATAAGAGATGAAAAAATTTTTTCGTTAATTCAGCAGGAATTTAATAGACAAAGTGAAGGTATAGAATTAATAGCAAGTGAAAACTTTGTAAGTCCCCAGGTACTAGAAGCTATGGGCTCTGTACTTACTAATAAATATGCAGAGGGTTATCCACAAAAACGTTACTATGGTGGTTGTCAAATAGTAGACCAATCTGAGCAATTGGCCATTGATAGAGCTAAAGAATTATTTGGTGCAGAGTATGCTAATGTGCAGCCTCATAGTGGAGCACAGGCTAATCTAGCAGTTTTCTTTGCATGTCTGAAACCTGGTGATACATTTATGGGATTAGACCTATCTCATGGGGGACATCTCACTCATGGCTCTCCAGTCAATTTTAGTGGAATTATATATAATCCAATAGCATATCATGTAAAAGAAGATGGCTACATCGATTATGATGAAATGGAGAAAATTGCTTTGCAAGAAAAACCGAAAATGATTATCGCTGGAGCTTCTGCATATAGTAGAGATTGGGATTATAAACGTATGCGTAAGATAGCTGACAGTGTAGGTGCTATTTTAATGGCTGATATCGCACATCCTGCGGGCTTAATAGCTTGTAAATTTTTAAATAATCCGTTAGAATATTGTCATATAGTTACTACTACTACTCATAAGACTCTTCGTGGACCACGTGGCGGCATGATACTTATTGGTAAAGATTTTGAAAATCCTTGGGGTTATACTACTCCAAAAGGTAAAATCAAAATGATGTCAGAAATCATTAATAGTGCTGTATTCCCAGGTGCACAGGGCGGACCATTAGAACATGTAATTGCTGCTAAAGCAGTCGCTTTTTTCGAAGATTTACAACCATCATATCGTGAATATATGACACAGGTGAGAGCTAATGCTCAAGCTATGGCAAATGCATTTGTTAATAACGGATATCATGTTATTAGCGGTGGTACTGACAATCATTTAATGCTGATTGATTTACGTCCAAAATTTCCAGAGCTAACTGGTAGACAAGCCGAAGATACCCTTGTGAAAGCTGATATCACAATTAATAAAAATATGGTTCCTTTCGACACTCGCTCACCTTTCCAAGCTTCTGGTATACGCTTGGGTACACCAGCTATTACTACTCGTGGATTAAAAGAAAATCATATGCCTATCATCGTCAATTTAATCGATAGAGTACTAAGTGATATTAATAATGAAAACAATATTAATGAAGTAAAATCTGAAGTTCATAAATTAATGAAAGATTTTCCTTTATATGCTTGGTAATGATAGTAAATATTTGATAATAATGCGGCATGCTAATGCCATAAAATATAATCCAGCCCTTAGTGACTTTCAGAGAGATTTAACTGAACAAGGAATTAATCAAGCTAGTTTAGCTGCAAATTTTTTAGCTAATAATCCTTATTTCATTCCGCAATCAATAATTTCTAGTAGTGCAAAAAGAGCATTACACACAGCTGAGATAGTTGCTGATAAATTGAATTTGCCTTATAATATAGTTGTTATTAAAGATACTCTATATTTAGGAGATTTGAATGCTTATCTAGATACTATTTATCAAATAGATGATAACATTACCAAATTAATGATAATTGGACATAATCCTTCTATATCTATGCTATCTAATTTATTTAGAAATAATGAAGTAGATAAAATGAAAACAGCTTCTATGCTAGGAATAGAAATTATAAATAATAAATGGCTAAATTTTGATTTAAAACCTAAAAAAACATTATTCTTTTTCTCACCAGAATAATTATAAAATGGAAATATACATTATACTTATTATTTCAGGATTATTAGTTGGATTTATCAATACTCTGGCAGGAGGTGCGACCATAATATCGTTATCAGTATTTAATTGGTTGGGCTTACCATTTACAATAGCTAATGGGACAAATAGACTAGCTATTATTATGCAAACTATATCATCTAATGTAGTATTTTTTAGAAACAAAATAATTCCCTATAAAAATATTTGGCCTCAAGCCATAATAATTGCTGTAGCTTCTCTAATAGGAGCATTATTTGCTGTTAATGTTAATGAAGAATTTTTTCGTTATGCTCTAATGGTTGTTTTAGTAATAATGATTGCTTCGATGTTTGTTAATCCTAAAAGCTGGACAAAAGGCAAAGAAAATAACGAAAATTTTAAAAGAAAAGATTGGTTAACATATTTAGTGTTTTTTATTATTGGATTATATGGTGGCTTTATTCATGTAGGAGTAGGATATTATATTTTATTTGCAAGTATATACTTAATGGGCTTTGATCTGATAAAAGCTAATGCGGTTAAAAATTTTTTAGTACTGTTTTATGTTTCAATATCTTTTGTCATTTATATCTTTAATGGAATGGTGAATTGGAAATATGGACTAATACATGGCATAGGCAATATTATTGGTGCTCAGATAGCAGCTAGACTATCTATTACTAAAAGTCTAAATTTGGTAAAAATATTAATAGTGATAATAATGATGGTAATTTTTCTTGATTTAACGGGATTAATTTCTATAAAAGAATTAATATTCACTGGCTTAGGTAAAATTTAATTTTACCATAGAAACTAATTATTAACTTCATAATTATTAAGGAATAAATATTTCAATATATTTTCTCACAATAAATATTCAAGAACATGAATATTATTTCATTATAAAATAAAATTTTGAATTAGACATTTAATTTAGAAAAAAAATTTGTTGTAATATAAATTAATAAATTATTGATGAATTTTTTTAAAATAATGGGAAAAGGAATTTGAAAGAAATATTTAAATGTTATGAATTAAATATGTTGATGACATCAAATCACTGTACCGCTCCCACGCCCGCCTATCCGACGCCGCCAAATTCAGTATCCTTCCTGTATCTTCTATAATCTTCTCAGCCAGATACTTCCCTTTCACTACAAACCACATTATATAGTTTGTTAAATACTTTGTCGCCACTCCACGAAACTTGTAATATATCCAGTCAACAAAATCGGTTATTTTTTCATGAACTGTTGATACACTGTATATACCTCGTTTCATATTTTTTTTGTTAGTTATTTCTTTGTGTTTTATGTGCTCTGCTGTTACTGTCTTAAAAGCTTTTTTATTGCTGCCACATACCACTGAATCTTCAGATATTCGTGATTTTAGAAAATCAGCTATATGATCTGCCTGCACTCTTTCATCTTCTAATTTTTTGAACAAAATATTTCCACTCCTATCTGTGGCAGCTATTACTGCTACTTTTGTTGGCTTCTTTTTCTTCAATTTTTTTAGCTCTTTCTTGTCTCGTTTCTTTTTGCCTTTCTCTGAATAATTCATCAGTAGCTCTTCTAATTCTACTACCCCAAAGAAATTTACATTATCTTCAAATGACTGCATAGCACACAATATTCTGTGCCGCCAAAAGAAACTTGTTGAAAGACTAATATGTACATTCCTAGCACATTCTCTCAAGCTCATGCCTACACTCATACATTTGATATATTCTAACATTTTGCCCTTTTCATGAACACGATACATAAAGGTGCCAGTGGTAACTCTGAATTGTCTGCCACAGTTTTTGCAACGATAGTTTTGTACTCCACTTTGCAAACCATTTTTTATAACATGACTGCTATTACAATCTGGACATAATACACCAGTAGACATGGCTTTGAGCTCTTGGTAGTCGACTACATCTTTACCTTCATTGATCATTTCATTGTACAGATTGTCATAGAATTCACGTGTACCTTCTTTAGTAAGGGTGAATA
>JAPXMM010000086.1:0-10998 GCA_033809015.1 Bacteroidales bacterium | reverse complement strand
AATTCTCTTGCTTACTCATAGAGATATACTCGTCTACGTCTTCGATTATCTGTTTCATAATTTTAATAATTTTTTTACAAATATATAAAAAATTTTAATTAGTTATCCAATATAAATTTAAAAATTATTTAGGTCTTATTTTTAACGATACCTTCTTAACTTTTCACAACGCTAAATCTAAAAACATCATTAATACAAATCCTCCTAAAGTAGATATTGTCGCTATCTCATTGTGTTGATTATTCTGTGACTCAGGTAATAACTCTTCTATTACTACAAAAGTCATTGCTCCTGCTGCAAAAGATAAGGCATAAGGCAGTAATCCTTGTATAAAATATACTGCTATAAACCCCATTATTGCTGATAAAAATTCTACAAATCCAGATAATTGACCTATAATAAAAGCTCTCCATTTGCTATTACCTTCTTTAAGCAATGGTAATGATACTGCTAATCCTTCTGGAAAATCTTGTATTGCTATACCTATTGTCAAAGATATTGCTCCAGCAATTCCTACAAAATTATTGACGTCTATTGAAGCAAATGCTACTCCTACTGCTAGTCCTTCTGGAATATTATGAATTATTATTGCTAATGTTAAAAGTGAGGTTTTTTTTAATTTACTTTTATGGCCTTCTATATATGTTTTATCCCCTAATGCATGTAAATGTGGTATTGTGATATCTAAAATCTTGATAAATGCTACTCCACATATAAATCCTAATACTGGTGCTATCCATTCTATATGTCCTTGCATTCTTTCCATTTCTATTGCTGGTAATAGCAATGAAAAAAAACTAGCAGATAGCATTAATCCTGCTGCAAAACCTAGTGAAATATCTAATATCTTTCTTTGTGGTGTTCTTATAAAAAAAACTGATGCAGCACCTAAAGATGTACCAAGCCATACAAATAGTCCACCTAAACAAACAAGTATAAATGGTGATAATCCTAGTAGGTATTCCACAAATCTTAAATTATAGTTTCTATTATTTTACGATCTATTTTATGATAAAATCTAGATTCTATCTTATCTCTATATTCTGTATATTCTTCATATGCCTCATCAAATTTCAACCTGGCTTCTATTACTTCATTATATTTGCCAAGTAAACCCATTACTAGTTCACATATTTCTCTTACAGCATTTCTGTTTCCTGTATTTGCAGTAATATAATCTACTAGTTCATTATCTCTCACATACATCTCAAATAATGGACTTGCACTGCGTCTCACTAAAAAAGAAGTGCCCACTAGATCAGCTGCTGACACATCTAATACATCATCCATTACAAACATTATTTGTGATGGTTTTATATTAAATTGTTCGTTCACATGCTGCACGGCTTCCCTTGTATATTTAAATGTGAAATATACTGCATCGAAATGTTCTCTTTTTGCTAATTGGAAAGCAGATTCATTCACTTGATCTGTTATTATTCCTATAAATGGCACTTTGTTACTAATTCTATATAAGGCGAATCTTAATAGATTAATTCCTAAGCTATCTATTTCATTATATGAGCTTGGAAACTCTACACCTTTCTCTCCGCTATTAAATACACCATCCCAATCTAAAAATATTGCTTGCGTATTTTCGAGTTTTTTTGCTAATTTATTAGCAGGTGTTAAAAATGAACCTCCTAATTTTTCAAATATTTCAGAAATTTCATTAGTTTCCATACAAATTTTTTGTCAAAATTATAAAATTTTTAATCATTTGCAACCATTTTTTTATTTTTTCTAAAATATTTAAGTTTGTAAAAAAATAAATGTCTATTTCTCCGTTACAAAACATTTTATCAGATTTTAAAATTTTATTATGCTCCAATAGTCCTCGTAGAAAGCTATTACTAACTGAAATGGGAGTAGATTTTACTATTGTTAAAAATAACTTTATTGAAGAAATTAATCTCAATTTAGCTCCTGATGATTTTGTTATTAATTTGAGTTTGAGTAAAAGTTTAGCATATAATTCAATAACAGAAAAAGATATATTAATTACAGTAGATACTATTGTTTGGTATGATGGTAAAATTATTGGTAAACCCAAAGACAGCATAGAGGCAAAATTGATATTACAAATTTTATCTGGTCATTGGCATGAAGTATATACAGGAATAACATTGAGAAATCAACATTTGACACATTCATTTTTTGATGTTACAAAAGTAAAGTTTAAATCATTTAATGATGATGAAATAGATTACTATATAGATACTTATCAACCGTATGATAAAGCCGGTAGTTATGGTGCTCAAGAATGGTTGGGTTATATTGGAATCGAAAAAATAGAAGGTTCTTTTTTTAATGTCATGGGGTTACCAACTCATAAATTATATGAAGAGTTAATTAATTTTGTTAAAAAGATAAAAAAATAATTTTTTTAAAAAATTATTTTTTTGCAGCTATAATCCTTATGCCTAAAAGGGTAGAGAAGAATAAAAAATTTTTTAGTCTTCAATCTCTTTATCATATATTTTAACATATTCTCTGATTTTTTCTATTGGACCGAAAAGCACTAATCTATCATTTTTATGTAATAATGTTTTAGGGTCCCTAGCAGGTGTATATTCAAATGAAGGAGTATGATATAATTCACTTCGCTCAAAAGGACTTTCTGTATATGAGTATCTTTTCAGCATTAAAACATTAATATCATCATTAATTTTTATATCACCTAATTTCAGATTTTCGTATGATCTAGGAATATTTATTTCTACAGCAATAAAATTTTTAGATATTGGAAATGCATCATAAATTATTTTACTTGCAATTTGCATAGCTAGTCTATCAGCAGATTCTATTTCTGGTTCAAATATGTATTTAACTCTCAGTAGAGATAAGATCTGCCAATGAATATTATTGATAGCTCTCGCATAGATGATTTTTGCTTCATATTTTTTAAGTAGTGCCACCATTGTCAGGCTAACGCCTACATCATGACCTATGCATACAATGCAAAAATCATATAAGGATATTTCTAATTCCTTCATTACCTCATCTTTAGTAGCATCACCTTCTACTACATTTGTAATGCTGTCTTTATATAAATCTACTAGATGATGATTAATATCTACACCTGTTACTTCCATATCTTCGAGAGTTAGTCTTTTAGCCAATTCGCTACCAAAATTACCTAACCCTAATACTAAAACTTTTTTACTCATTTATTTATTTTTATAAATTTACATTAATTTCTGGATATTTGATTAATCTTTGCTTAGCTTTCCTAATGATAGCTAAAAATAGGATAATAAATTGCATTCTGCCAATAAACATTTCGATTATTATCACGATTTTAGATGCTAAAGATAGACTAGGAGTAATACCTAGAGTTAATCCTACTGTGCCAAAGGCTGAGAATACTTCAAACATTATATTCATAAAACCAAGATGTGGATCAAAAGCACAAACTAAAATTATTCCTATGAAAATCGTTAATAAAGAAAATACAATTATGACAAATGCTTTTTGTATACTGCTATTACCGATAGTTCGTTTTTTGAAAATAATATTTTCTTGGTTTTTACCTAAAGACCTTGCATTTAAAAATGCTAATGCTAAAGAAGTGGTTTTAATACCGCCTCCAGTACTGCCTGGTGATGCTCCTATCCACATTAATATTATTATAAACATTACTGTAGCAGGTGAAAAAATAGCAAAATTCAAAGTATTATAACCAGCTGTCCTTGGAGTCACTGAGCAAAAAAATGCTTGTACTATTTTATCAAACCAATTATAGCTAGCTAGTCCCTTATTAGCTTCTAAAATTAAAATTACAGCTATTCCTAGTAAAAGCAATATAATTGTGGTCCTCACCACAATTATATTGTTTATATTCACTATTTTAGGTCGAATTATTTTAGTTTTATTTAATTTTTTTCTAATAATATTTTTAATCTTTATAAAAAAATTATCTAAAAAACTTTTAATTACAAAAAATCCTAACCCACCAAAAATTATTAAACCAGCTATAGTAAAAATACTTAAATAATTACCTACAAAGACGCTATTCATCATACCACCATCTAGATTGCTGAATCCTGCATTACAAAAAGCTGCTATTGAGTGAAAAATCGCAAAAAATACGTGCTGTGCAATAGTATTAAACTCGTTAGCAGGTGCTGAAAAATATATTAAGATAGCTCCTATACTTTCAAAAAATAATGTAATTAGTATTACTGCATAAAGATTTTTTAAAACTTCTTTGTATGTAGAAGCACCTATGCTAAACCCTAATCCTTGTTGCTCTTTTAGAGATAAATCTGAGCGTGTAAATGACAATGCTAAAAAACTTGTTATAGTCATTATTCCTAATCCGCCAATTTGTATTAAAATTAATATGATTATTTTTCCTAACCATGTAAATGTAGTTGCTATATTTAATGTACTCAATCCCGTTACACACACAGCAGATACAGTTATGAATAATGAATCTTCATATTTTATATCTCCATATGACGCAGCAGGTAATAATAATAGAAATGAACCTATTATTATAATAAAAATAAAACTAAGAATGAAAATTTTTGCTGGGTGCTGCTTTGTGATACGATAGATATTCTCGATCCAATGGCTTATAGTTCTCAAAAAAACTATAAATATTAAAAACAATTTATAATAATAAATATAGCTTAATTCATTCAAATAATTTGAGATAAAATCAGGAATAAAATAGACAAAATAGTTTAATGTAAGGATAAATATGATTTTTATTAGCAAATTTATTAATGAAAATCGCCTACCACCTGGTAATATTAATAAAATTATCTGAATAAAATAAAGAATACTTATGCTCCAACAAATGAAATTTATATATGGGATTAGATTTTGTGCTACGGCAGGTGTATATAAATTACCAACAAAAAATATTGTTAATAAACCACCAAAAAATGAAAAAAATGAAATTAAAATATAACTAAGGTTTAGTACTCTTGGATTGATTTTAAATATCCATTCGTAAACTTTAATCCTAGTTTTTTTTAATAAATAAAAAAAATCTTTAATAAATTTTTTCACTGGTTTATAATGTCAATATTAATAAATTAGTATTTTTTAATTAGTGATAATTTTTTAATTATTATCTTCATAAAACCATTCCGCATATGAGCTATCTGTCTCTCTTAATAATGCGTGTACCAATTTTACATTATCAGGTAATTGTTTATCTATAATATCAATAAAATGTAATAATAAATTTTCACTTGTTGGCTGAAAAGGTAATTTAATAATTTTAGAAAAGCTATTTATATCTTGTACTTTTTGTATCCATTTTGCTTTTTGATTAACTACTAATGAATGATCGAAATTATTTATAATATTTTTATTTACAATATCTTTTAAAACACCAAAATCCATTACCATACCATTTTTAGGAGAAATAATATCATTATTTGGTGTGCCCATAACAGTAATAATTAAAGTATAAGAATGTCCATGTACATAAGCACACAAGCCATCATAACCGTCTAAAACATGTGCCATCTCAAAATGAAATTCTTTACTTATTCTTATTAATGACATTTTTTTGCAAACTTATTAATTTTTTATATTTCAAAAAAATTTTTGTATTAAATAGGTTAATTTATTTTTTTATTGTAAAAAAAGTTATAACTTTGCAAAAACATAAAAAATTTTTGTATTATGAGAAAACATATTTTTAACGCAGGTCCTGCAGTATTACCAGTATCAGTATTAGAGAAAGTTTCAAAAGCAGCTCTAGATTTGGATGGTATAGGGATGTCTATACTTGAGATTTCACATAGATCTAAAGAATTTGATGCTATTATAAATGAAGCTATAGAGTTGATGAAAGAGTTAATGAATATTCCAGAAGGTTATCACATTATTTTCGTTGGTGGTGGTGCATCTACACAATTTGCCATGCTACCAATGAATTTTTTTAAAACTAAAGCTGCTTATTTAGAAACAGGTAGCTGGGCAAAAAAAGCTGCCAAAGAGGCTAAATTATTTGGTGAAGTACAAATAGTTGCTTCATCTGCAGATAAAAATTTTACTTATATTCCTAAAAATTTTACAATACCTACGGATGCAGATTACTTCCACATTACTACTAATAATACAATTTATGGTACAGAAATTAAAACAGATTTTAATTCACCTGTACCTCTAGTAGCTGATATGTCATCAGACTTCTATAGCAGACCAGTAGATGTATCTAAATATTCTTTGATTTATAGTGGTGCTCAGAAAAATGTTGGTCCTGCCGGTGTAACTATAGCAATCATAAAAGATGATTTTCTAAATAACAAACAAGTTACTGACCGTATAATACCTACTATGCTTAATTACAAAACTCATACTGAAGGAAATAGCCTTTATAATACTCCTCCTGTATACGCTATTTTTGTTGTTAGAGAAGTGATGCGTTGGTTGAAAACAGAAATCGGTGGTTTAGAAAATATGAAAAAAATCAATGAAGATAAAGCTAAAGTTCTCAATGATTATTTAGACAATAGCAAGATGTTTGTTCCTACTGTTCCAAATAAAGAAGACCGTTCACTAATGAATATTACTTTTGTTATGCAAGACACTTATAAAGATTTAGAAGCTTCGTTTTTAGATCACTCTAAAAAATATGGTATCGTAGGTATTAAAGGACATAGAAGTGTCGGTGGCTTTAGAGCATCTATATATAATGCATTACCTATTGATAGTGTTAGAGTTCTTGTACAAGCTATGGAAGAATTCGAAAAAGCTAATTTAAAATAATTTTAAAAAAATGAATAATATGAATAAAATAGTAGTTTTAACAGAAAAACCTTTTGCAAGTGATGCTGTCAATAAAATGAGTGATATTGCAAAAGCAGAAAAATTTGATATGAAATTTGTAGAAAATTATACAACTAAAGAAGAAGCTTATGAAGGAGTAAAAGACGCTGAAGCACTTATAGTGCGTAGTGATATTGTAGATAAAGATTTGATTTCACATGCTCCTAATCTAAAAATAGTAGTCAGAGCTGGTGCAGGATATGATAATATAGATCTCAATGCATGCACTGAACGCAAAATAGTCGTCATGAATACTCCTGGACAAAATTCTAATGCTGTTGCAGAATTAGCACTTGCTCTTATGCTTTATGCAGCTCGTAATTTCTTTGATGGTAGTGCAGGCATTGAATTAAAAGGTAAAACTTTAGGATTACATGGTTTTGGTTATACAGCTAAAGCTTTAGCTGAATTAACAAAAGGCTTTAATATGAAATTATATGGACATAGACGCTCTTCTAACGAAGATGAGTATAAACTATTTAACGTTACTAAAGCTAATACTATTGAAGAATTATATAAATCATGTCAATTTATTTCATTACATATACCTGCTAATGATAATACTATAAAATCAATTAATTATAATCTATTATCATTAATGCCTAAAAATGCAGTATTAGTTAATACTGCAAGAAAAGAACTTATTGACGAAGATGGTTTATTAAAAATGTTTGCGGAAAGACCCGATTTTAAATATGTTACTGATGTAGCTCCAAATTGCAAAGATATTTTAAATGAAAAATATCCTGGACGTTTTTATGCTACTCCTAAAAAATTGGGTGCTCAAACCAAAGAAGCCAATAATAATGCTGGTTTAGCTGCTGTGAAACAAATTATTGCTTTCTTTAATAATGGAGATACTACTTTTCAAGTAAATAAATAAAAAATAAATTTCAACACCAAAAATATACAACTATGGAAGAAAATAGACCAATGAACTTCTTCAGATTCGAAGATCTACGTATTTATCACAAGACTTTAGATTTCGTGTCTTTGGTTTATAATGCTACCAAATCATTTCCAGATTATGCATCTGTTATTAGAAATGATATGATAGAGGCAGCACAAGAAATCACGGTAAATATTGCCGAAGGTTCTGGACGTACTAAAAACCAATTTATCTATTATCTAAAAATGGGACGTAGCTCTATCAGAAAAAGCGTCGTACTTATTACTATTGCTCAAAAAGAAGGTTTAATTACTGATGAGCAACATGAAGAAGCTAAAAATTTACTTATAGAAATCTCTAAAATGTTAGGTGCTCTTATCTCTTCTCTACAACGTAATAAAAGAGGAGAAAGAAGCCCTTCTGAAGAAGAAGGTGATGATGAAGATTTTGAAGAAAATAATAGCGGTAACGAACTGATTTAATTCTCTATCTACTATTCAATAGAGTAGGAGAGAGCTTTCTTAATAAATTACTTTCATTAACGAAATTTAGTGTTGATTAGTATTTTTTATTAATGTAAATGTATATTGTTTATAAATTTTTGTAAAATAAATTAAATTATGGTAATTTTTAGACCTTTTAAAGCATTACGTCCACCAAAAAATTTAGCTGACAAAGTGGCAGCTAAACCGTATGATGTTATTAATACCGAAGAAGCAAGAAAAGAAGCTGAAGGTAATCCTTATTCTTTGTTGCATATTACTAGATCAGAAATAGATTTACCTATAGGTACTGATGAACATGATCCTCGTGTTTATGAAAAAGCTAAAGAAAATTTTTTGAAATTTATTGAAAATAAATGGTTAGTACCTGATGATAATGCTTATTTCTATATTTATGCTCAAACTATGTGGGGAAAGACTCAATATGGAATTGTTGGTTGTGCTAGTATAGATGACTATTTTAATAATGTTATCAAAAAACATGAACTCACTCGTAAAGATAAAGAAGAAGATAGAATGAAACATGTGAGAGTAACTAATGCTAATGTAGAACCAGTATTTTTCGCATATAAATCACTTCCTGAATTAGATAACTTGATTCTTTCATATGCTAAACAACATGAACCAATTTATGATTTCACTGCTAATGATAGCGTAGGACATCATTTCTGGGTAATAAATGAAAAAGAAATTAATGAAAAAATTCAAAAATTATTTGCTGAGATGCCTGCTTTATATGTAGCTGATGGACATCATCGCACTGCAGCAGCAGCTTTAGTAGGTAAAGAAAAACGAGAACAACATCCTAATTATACTGGCGATGAAGAATTTAACTATTTCATGGCTGTAGCTTTCCCAGATAATCAACTGACAATTATTGACTATAATAGAGTTGTAAAAGATTTAAATGGTCTAAGCAAAGATGAATTTTTACAAAAATTATCTGAATTTTTTGATATAGAAAATAAAGGTACAAAAGAATACAAGCCTAATAAACTTCATAATTTTTCAATGTATTTGGGGGGTAATTGGTATTCATTAACAGCAAAGGAAGGTACTTACAATGATAATGATCCTATTGGAGTACTAGATGTAACTATTTTATCAGATTTAGTTTTAAATAATTTATTAGGCATTAAAGATCTAAGAACTGATAAAAGAATTGATTTTGTGGGTGGCATTAGGGGTCTAGGAGAGTTGAAACGCCGTGTGGATAATGGAGAAATGACTGTTGCTTTTGCTCTGTATCCAGTGTCTATGAAACAACTTATGGATATCGCAGATAGTGGCAACATAATGCCTCCAAAAACCACTTGGTTTGAGCCTAAACTTCGTAGTGGACTCTCAATTCATTTGCTGGATTAAGTTTACTAATTTTTATTTTTATTTTCGAAAAAATTACCAGGTTTTCCTGGTAATTTTTTTTATTATGTTAAATAGACATTTTTTAACATGATTTCATAAATGTAATAGTAAGTTAGATATAAATGAATCACTGTGTATAAAAGATTAATAAAAACTAAAGATATTGATTCTATTAAAAAAAATCTTGCCAAATATATTTCCTCTAATAATATTAATGCAACTTTTATTATTAATATCAATATTTAAAATTTTTTGCTGCAGAATAAGGAATTAATTTTTTAATGATATAACTTTAATTATAGTTATAATTTTAAATATTTAAAAGGGATAAAGGGTTGGGAGAGGTGGAAAATAGAGGTTTTTGTTTCATTTTTAATATGTTTAAATATTCATATGCTTATATTTTGAAAATATATTATCTTTGCAATAAAATTTTTTAATATGAAAAATATCGTCTCAAACCTCCAAGAGCACTTATCTCAAGGCAAACAACAAAATTTAGAATTCCTCAATAATCTCTACAATAGGATGAAACTTCAAGGCAACGACGTAGTCGATTATCAACATCTAAAAGCTCAAAGCGTCTCTCCACAATGTCCTAATTGCAAAAGTATACATATCAAGAAAAATGGTCATCAGCAAGGTCAGCAAATGTATAAATGCAAAAAATGTGGTAAAAACTTCCGTGAAACTACTGGTACCTTTGTTTATTACTTACATAAAAAAGAATTAATGTTGGACTACATTCATCTAATGCTCGAGGGTAAAACCTTACGTGAATGCTCTAAAGAACTTCGTATTTCTCTACCTACCAGCTTCGAATGGCGACATCGCATTCTATCTGCTCTCAGAAGCTTCGAAAATAATGTAAACTTCTTTGGCATTATGGAAATAGATGAACTGTTATTGAAATATTCAGAGAAAGGACGCAGGTATAAAACTTTAGAAGAATATCTATTAGCTCAAGAGTTAAAAACTCATAATGTAGCCGTCCTATCTATGATAGATAGAAGTGGCAATATGCTCTGCAAATTAACGGGTTTAGATAATGTAAAGCGAGATCAGATAGATAAAATATTATTAGCTAGGATATCTAAAAATGCTGTGATTTGCTCTCCAGATAATGAAGAATTCAAGAATCTGAAGACACAAAGTATAAAAGATAAAACTATAATTACTAAAAGGACCAAGAAGTATGGACAGCATGGTTTATCGATAGTGAAGGACAAGGAAAATGATTTTGCAGGATGGATAAATAATACCTTTAGAGGAGTGGCTACTAAGTATTTGCAGAGCTACATAATGTGGTACGTGGTGAAGCACAAATATTTATTGAATAGAGTGATAGAAGATATAGGTAGGATGTTGAATTTAGCAGCGTCAGACTGGGAGGCGTGGTATGTGTATGTGAGGTTGAAATTAAAGCATAGGGAAAGGCTAACATAA
>JAPXMM010000085.1:0-11094 GCA_033809015.1 Bacteroidales bacterium | reverse complement strand
ACTGGCTCAGAAAATGCCACTTTTGCTTGAGTATCACTAATAGCTTCTGCGTATATCATGGTAGGTGGGATAGTGTCTACAACAATATAGCAACCTTCTCCTGGATCTGCATATACCATTTTGCCATTTACTACGCCAAAAGGTCTGGTGCCTAGTGACCAATTTTCTCCTACGTTGTTGTCTAAAGTAGGATCACATAGACTCAGACTATACCCACCACCATTAGCTTCAGTAGGCCATGGTGCAGTAGTATAATATCTAACAGTATCTACAGTGATGCCATTAGGATCTATAATAACAATGGGAGTACCACTATTAGATATTCCAGATGTATGTCCTTGGATAAATGTTTTACCATAGAAATTACTTGCTTTATTAGCTACTGGTGCTACTAATATATATCCATATGGATCTACTAATAAATCTTCTGCGAAAGTGTAAGAATTAGTACTATATTTCAACGTATAACCCTTGAAATTCATCGTAAATGCAGTATTATTCATTATTTCAATAAATTCTAAACTATCAGTGCCACTTTCAGGTGGATTGTACATTATCTCAGTGATTACCCAGTTTGGTGTGAGATGTACTGTATCCATAAATAAAGTAAATTCATAAACATTAGTATTAATATTTCCTGCTGTATCACTGATATTGCTTACATACATTGTAGTAGGAGTAGCATTAGGTATAGGGGTATTTAGTGTCAACATAACAGTATCTAATGATGTATTTCTAACTGCTGTAGCTACATCTATACCTGTATAGTTATCAGTATTCTCTGCACTAGCATCTACTGGTTCATCGAAAGACACTTTAACTGTGCTTAATGTTTCTAGCCATGCATTGAGCGGTATAGGTGGAACTGTATCTTGTGGTGTAGCTACTATCCATTCTATGCTATCACATTCTGGTGCTGGCATGATGTTACCTTCTAAATCTTGGATGCCACTAACACATAGCTGATATTTAGTATTAGGAATTAATGGTTGAGTAAAGGTGAGTAGCACTGAATCTAAACCTGTTAATCTAACTGCTGTGCTCACGCCTACAGTAATTGCATAATTATTTACATCCTCAGCTGTAGCATCTACTGGCTCAGAAAAAGCTACTTTTGCTTGAGTATCACTAATAGCTTCTGCGTATATCATGGTAGGTGGTATAGTATCTACAATGCTTATTATAGTATCGCCTTTTATATAAAAATTATCAATACGCATGTTTGCAGCAGCAGTTGTAGCGCTGTCAATAGTTAATTTTAGATAAATTACATTTTGGTTGTTTAAATTAGTAGCAGAGCTAAAATCAAAACTTTGTAAATGCCAAGCAGCATCTCTAGTAATATTAGCACTATCTATATCAAAGAAATCAACACCATTGGTGCTATATGAAAATTTATTTTTAGAAAATCCTGTATTAGTTGATCTATAAGCATAAGAAATATTTATATTTTCAAAACCAGTTGTAGAAAACACAAAGACTAACCCTTTACCATTAGCTGTGTTATTTGCTAGTGCAAGAGCCTTACCTGCTAATGTAGATGGGCGTTGATCATTTAATACATCGCCATTAAAAGCTGTGAGCTCTGGATTAGTGGTTGCACAATTAAAGTCTGATGACCCATGAGAGCCGTCTAAATAAATATTAGCTGTACTTGTCTGATTACCATAATCTGCAGGAATCACTTTTGGTGTGTTTGGTGCAGCAGCTAAATCATCAAAATGCCAAGCAGCTATGTTTGTTTGTGCATTTGCATTGCCAATAAATACAAATGCAAACACCAAAATTGACAAAAATTTAATTGTTTTCATATTGTTAATGTTTTTTACAAATTTAAAAAAATTTTTTAAATAGATCTAAAAAAATGATAAACTACGTTTGGATATATAAATAAACAATGTGAAATTAGAAAATTGGCTTTAATGGATATAACAAAGAGGAGATGAAGGTAGTTTTATTTTAAGGTTAAAAAAGGGAAAGGACAATAATAACAATTTCTATTGTTTAAAATTAAGTATTATATCAATATTTCAATTTTATCAATTTCCGATACCGCTCCCACGCCCATCTGTCGTGCGATGACAAATTCAAAAGTCGCCCAATATCTGATTCTACGTTGTTTTTCAAGTACTTATTCATAACTACAAACCACATTAGGTAGTTTTGTAAATACTTAGTAGCTACTCCTCTAAATTTCACCATCCAAACTAAAAAATCATTAATTTTTTTCTCTGCTACATTTACGCTATAAACTGTTAATCCTTTTGTTTTACCTTTCACTAATATTTTTTTACTTTGTGATTCTATAACTGCTTGTTTGAACTCATCATTTGGCTTAAAACATATCAAATTTTTCTCTGATACTCTGTGTTTCAGCTCTTCTTTTATTTGATTGTTTTTAACTCTATTTTCTCCGGTATGTTTGAAAAGTAAATTACCTTCTCTATCTGTCATCACTAATACAGCAACGTTTGGATGAACAGTATTCATAGCTCGCTCTTTTTCTTCTAAACTTTTGTATCTGCGTCCTTTTTCTGAATATTGCAGCAATAGTTCGTCAGCTTCTGTTATACCAGAGAAATTAATCCCACCCTCTAAACCTTGAATAGCAGATAGAATTTTATGTCTCCATCTGAAACTTGTTGGTAAACTAATGCCAACTTCACTAGCACAAGCTCTTAAACTTTTACCCTCAAGCATACATTTCAGATAATCTAACAGTAGAGGATATTTATGCATATGATAAACAAGTGATTTGGCAGTTTCTCGAAATTGATATTTACAATTTTTACATTTATAGACTTGTCTGCCATTGCGAACACCTGCTTTAGTAACATGCTCACATCTACATCTGGGACAAATGGGAGCGGTAGATAGAATCTTTATTCTTTGATAGTCTAATGCTGTCAATCTATTCTCATTGAGGAATTGGTAGAGATTATCTAAAAATTCACGCTTGCCCTCTTTGGTCAAAGCCAGCATTTTTTCTATGTTTTCAGCTGTATATTCCATAATTTTTATTTTTTACAAAATTAATAAAAATATTTAATACTTAAATTTAAACAAAAATATTGTTTATTTTCATTACCTTTTATTACCCCTTTATTTTTCATGCATTAAAAATTAAACTTGTAAATTGGCGTCCTTTCTACATTGCTCTTATTTAGTGCCCTATCATAAATAAAAAATTTCATATTTATGTTATGATATTGCACAACTAATGGCAAAAAATATACGTCTATATCTACATATATTTCTCCTTTTACACTCTCTGCATATCTATTAATTCGTGGTATGCGTGCTGCATATGGTGGTTCTATTTGTTTTATGCTATCTCCATTGTCATTATGTTCTACAAAATATAGATAAAAATTGTAATAATATTCGCTCTCATTATTAAAAGGTGGAAAAGTATCACTTTCGTTTAGTCCTATATCTCCATCTCCATCTGTAAATGTAAATATTAAAGTCCCCAAGCTATCTTTACCTTGTTGAGATTTCATTATTTGAAAATCTTTAAATTTAATTTCAGGTTTTACTGGATACTCAGGATTTTCTATACAACTATTTAGTGATATTATCATTATCGAAAATATAAATATATAATTTAAAATCGATATTTTCATTATAATTTTTAATTTTGTGTAAAATTACTAATTTTTTATGAATCTTGTAAATATGCTTCATGACATCGAGGGTGAAATTTTTAATGAAAATTTGAATTTTGATAATATTACTTTAAAATTATTTGAATTACATTATCATCATAATGAAGTATACAATAAATATTGTGATTTTCTGAATAAAAATCCTAATAATGTATCCAGTGTAGATGAGATACCTTTATTGCCAGTAGATATATTTAAAACTCAAAAAGTGATACTACAAGATTTACCAGTAGATGCTATTTTCGAAACAAGTGGAACTACTGCTATGAATAAAGGGAAACATTATGTTTCTTTTCTTAGAGTGTATGATAATAGTTTATTAAAAACTTTTGAAAAATTTTTTGGTTCACCTGATCAATATAAGTTTGCTTTTTTATTACCAAATTATTTAGAGCAACCTCACTCATCTTTAGTTTATATGGCTCAGATTTTAGCAAATAAATCTAAAGAAGCTAAATTTTTTAAATGGGATTACTCATCTCTGAGCGAAACTATAAGAAAATGGCAAAAAGAAAAATCTAAAATCATATTGTGGGGAGTTAGTTTTGCTCTTTTAGAATTTGCCGAAAAATATCCTATGAAGCTGGAGAATGCTATTATTATCGAAACCGGTGGTATGAAAGGTAGAAGAACGGAAATTACTAGAAGTGAGCTACACAATAAACTAAAAGCTTCTTTTGGTCTTAAAAGTATTGCAAGTGAATATGGCATGACAGAATTGTTATCACAAGCTTACTCATTATCTAATGGAGAATTTTCTTCGCCGTCTTGGATGAAAATTTTAATTAAAGATAGGTATAATTATTTACATACATTACCAAATCAAGTAAATGGTAAAATTGGTATCATAGATTTAGCAAATTTATATTCTCTACCATTTATACTAACTGATGATATTGGTAAAAAATATGATAATGGCTTATTTGAGATATTAGGACGTTTCGATTATTCTGCCTTGCGTGGATGCAATTTATTATTTATTTGATTTCATTATGTAATCATAAATTAATTTAAAAATACCTTCATAGCCATCTAATGGTAATTTATCATAATCATCATCTGGTATGTGATAATACGGATAGTCTTTATCACGAGAAAAAATAAAAATAGCAGGTATTCCAAGTTGATCGAAGGGGCAATGATCAGAACTACATGATGAACCGCCTGCTCGCATATCGGTTACATATTTTTTTTCGTCATTAATTTGTTGCAATTTTTGAAATATTGTCGAGTTAGCCTTAGCATTTACTACAGAAATACCTTCTTTACCACTGCCTACCATGTCTAGGTTAATCATTAATTTTATTTTTTTCAGTTCAATTGGTGAATTAGCAGTAAAGTATTTAGAACCTAATAGACCAATCTCTTCTCCCGCAAAGCTAATAAAAATCAAAGAATAATCTGGTTTAATATTACTTTTAGCAAATTCTCTAGCCAGATCTAATAGCATAGTAACTCCACTAGCATTATCATTAGCACCTGGGAAATGTCGGTCAGCTATTTTACCTAAATGGTCATAATGAGCTCCTATCACTATAAAACTATCTGGATATGTCTTCCCCGGAATATAACCAATAATATTACAAATTTCAGTTTTGGGTTGTGAGGAAACAGAGTATTTCGTATAGATTTTTTGAGGTGGCTTGTCGAATTGCAATTTCTTTGCATTTAGAATGACAATTTGGTGATTAAGATTAGAAAAAGATTTAGCAGTGTAAAAAAATGAAGATGAATCCAGCAGAATATATCCTTTCGGTGATGGTTCAGATAAGTAATATAAACTTTTTAGTTTATTGTAAGTTCCTTTATTTTTTGCTTTTAGCAAGTATGCTTTTGAGTAATCTAAAAAATAAAAATAATTGGGTGCTTTTGATATTTTTTTAATAATTTTTTCTGGATTAGATTTATCATCTATTGATATATATTTAATGTTAAAATCACCTTGTACAGATTTAGCTGTAGGCCAAACTAAATAATCTTTCCCTAGCTGTAACTCTCTACCATCTAGTTTAATATTTGCTTCTTTTACTAGTAGAGAAGCAGACATAGGAAAGCATTGTTTATATGAATTATTTAATTGAGTTAATGGCATGATACCATTCGACTGCAATTGATCTTCAATAAATTTTGCTGCTTTGAAAATACCACTATCTGCCATACTACGACCAGCAAATTCTTCGCTAGTTAATTGTTTTAATACCATACGAGCATATTTTATATCTTGCCCATTTAATGGGATATAGAATACAATAATTAGTAGAAAAAAAAGAATTTTGGTAAAATATTTCATTTTTTTAATTAAATTTTTGTTGTATTATCGAGTAGAAATAATTATATTCATATGACTTAATATCCCATTGATATTTGTTTTGCAATTCTTTTAAAATAATATTTGCCTGCTCTATTGTAGCACATTGATTAATAGACTCTATAGCCATAGAGTAAGCTACGGGATTGTTGTTAAATAGTTTATTTGTGATAAAATATCTGTCTGATATACTAAAAGCTTTATGTAAATCATCTATCTTATTATTAATAATTGGATTATTGATAGTTTCATAATCATTGTCTAGTTCATTGATAAAAGATTCTAAAATAGTTTGCTTCTCTTTAGTTTGTGTTTCTAAATTGTTAGAATGTTCTTTATATTTATTAGTTATGTCAAAGTCTAGAGAGAGTTCCTTAGAGTTGATAAATGTGGATTGTGTTCTTTCATTAGACTTTTCAGCAAATTCATCTTTTTCTTTTGCGATTTCATTAATGATACTTTCAGTATGCTTATTTTTATCTTGGTCAATATTGTCTATAACACCATTTTTATCTGTTTCTTCATTTTTATTCGTTAAATCAAAATTTAGAGGTAGTTCATCAGAGTTAATTAAAGTCGGTTCTGTTTTTTCTTCAGGTTTTTCGGCAAATTCATCTTGGCCTTTTGCAATTTCATTTATCAAATTATCTATTTGCGAATTATAATCTTTTACTTCATCGATAATTTCTTCTATTTGAGTATTGATATCATTTATGCTATCATTTTGTTTTTCATTAATTTCTATTTCTTGTTTTTCTATATTAGTATGCAAGTTCTCATTAACAATTGATTCTATATTTTTTTCATCCGATTCAGCATTATTAAGGTTTATTGATAGATGATTTATATATTCTTTTAGAATAATAGTATGTAAAGTTTCTATTTCTTGTAATAATAGTTTGAGATTAGATATATTATCATTTTTTTTTATTAAATCTACATAATAATTAATCATTTTTTTATGTAGTTCTAATTCTTCTATAATATTTGCCATAATTATTATGTTTGTATTATGCAAAATTATATCAGTAAAATTAAAAAACCAAATTTTTAGTAATAAAACTTTTTTATTATAAAAAATATTATTAATTTTGCAAACTAAAAATTAAATAAAAATGAAAAAAGGAATTCATCCAAAAGAATACAGATTTGTAGTTTTCAAGGACATGTCTAATGATTATATGTTTCTCACTCGTAGCACTGCTCAGTCAAAAGAAACTATTGTGTGGGAAGATGGTAATGAATATCCATTAATAAAAGTAGAAATTTCTAATACCTCACATCCATTTTTTACTGGTAAAATGAAACTAGTAGATACTGCAGGTCGTGTAGATAAGTTTAGGAATAGATACAAAAATTATAATCCAAGCAAAGAAAACGAGAAGTAATAAGCTTTTCTCTTAAAAACAAATTATATTCATAAATATCGGTCAGTTTAATATTGATCGATATTTATTTTTTATTGTAAATATTTATAATTAAAATTTTAATAAAAAAGATTTTTTGAAATAAATGTTCCGATAAAACAGTCAGAACCGCAGATTCCTGAATGATTTGCCTGATGGGCTATGATTAAAAAAAAGGAATAGAAAAATCATGTTAAATCATAAAAATAGTTCGACTGCGCTCACTACAAGTCATATTATAATCAGTGGTTCAGACAGTGAACAAAATTATTTGTGAACATTTGTGTGCATTTGTGGAAAATAATTTCAAGTTTAATGTAGTTTAAACATTTTGCTTAAACCTTTAAACTTTTAAACTTCTCAACTCATTAACTTTTCAACTTCTCCCATTCTCCCCTCACCTTGTTAAGTAATTTGGCTATTACATAGACGCCTAATTCATAACATTTTTCCCCAAAATTTTGCCAATAACTAACTAATTGCTATTTTCGTATAAAATTAATACTATGCAGCAAATTATTTTATTAGATAGAGAGCGAGAGCACCTACTACCGATAGTCTTTACTAGATCCATTGCAGACATCAGAATTGGCATTTTAACTATTAAAGAAAAATGGGAAAAATATACAAATGCAGATACTAATTTAAAAACTGCAGATTATTTACAAAATAAATATACACTCCCACCGACAACAGAAGAAACCTTGTGGATAGATGCTCGCATTTTACCAAACAAAGATTTAGTAAATGAAATTTTGAAATTAGAAATAAATGAAATTTTAATTTATAATGGTAATTTTATAGCTGTAAGATCAAAAGATTATTCTGAAAACGCAATTAATTCACAAATTCAAAAAAATATAAATTGTAAAATTTATAATGAAGACATTAAACTTATTAAAAGAACATGGGATTTATTTTCATTAAATGGAGAAGAAATTATTAAAGATTTCGAATTAATAACTCGTAATAGGCAATCAGAAAATATTCCAGACTATGTTTATGCTAAAGGACAGGATAATATTTTCATAGAAAAAGGCGTTAAATTGTCACCATGCTCATTAGATGCAGAAGAAGGCAGTATATATTTAGGTAAAAATTCTGAAATTATGGATTTCGCTACTATAAAAGGCCCCGTAGTACTCGGCGAACATTCACAAATAAAAGCTGGAGCAAAGATTTATGGTAATACTACCATCGGACCTCATTGCAAAATAGCTGGCGAACTAAATAATGTAATTTTTCAAGCATACAGCAATAAAGCTCACGAAGGCTTCATAGGAAATGCATATATAGGTGAATGGTGCAATATTGGTGCAGACAGTAATAACAGCAATTTGAAAAATACATATGAAAAAATTAAAATGTGGAATTATGCTTTAAACACATATGAAGATACAGGCTTACAGTTTGCTGGATTGATTATGGGCGATCATACTAAATTAGGAATAAATACTATGCTCAATACGGGAACTGTAATAGGTTGCTCTTGTAATATATTTGGTGCAGGATTTCCACGTACATTTATACCGTCTTTCAGATGGGGCGGAGCGAGTGGTTTGCAAATTTATGATTTTGATAAAGCTATTCTAACAGCTACAAATATGATGCAACGAAGAGACAAGGTCTTATCTGATGTTGATATAGCAATATTAAAATGGATCTTTGATAAAGAAACATTTTAATAAAAAGTTTGAGTTAGGCATTTAGATAATAAATATACTAAATATTTTTGTACTAATAGAACAATTTCAATATTAATTCTCATCTCAAATTAATATCACATTTCCCGAGCAAAAATTTTTCTTTGTTTCTTTAAATAAATATATGAGAAAAGTTACAAAATTAATATTATTTTTAATATATCAAAATCACTCTAATAAGCAATATATTTACTAATTATACGTTCACAGTATTATTTCATTTATTAATTAAAAGCCTACTTCAAGGATTTTTAATTAATATATATTTTGCGATTCACTATTACATCTTTTTCTAAATGAAGAATATAAATACCAGATTTTAAATTTTCTAAAGTAATTCTATTATTTGTATTATTTTCAAGATTATATAATAATGCACCATTCAAATTATATATTTTTATTATTCTAGGTATCTCATTTACAAAATATAAATTTTTATCAATTAAATAATATTCAAAATTATTACTAAAATAATTTGTAGTATTGTCAATGATAGGATGATACATATAAATTACTTGTCCGAGCGTGGAGTCATCATTTTTATGATAAATCACTTCCTCTATACTTATAGAATCTTGAATAGTTACATTCCAGGTATTACCTTGAGCAAAAATAGTATTTGGAGAGTTATTATATAAATCATACAATAGACCATTATTCCCATTATTAACAAAAATATTTTGACCAGGATTAAAATCTATATCAGTACTATCAATGCATAATTTTCCAATATTTACATTCCCACCACTTACGATAGTAATGCCCCAGAGGTTATCTTCAATTCTATTATTAGTAATCATGGTATTTTGTAAATTATTAGAATCATAAACACTAATACCACTACCACCAGTCATAGGATTTGGATCATATTTATTGTCGATTATTTGATTATTAGAAATGACGGCATTCATAGCTCCATTAGTAGTAATGCCATATCTACAACTATTTATATAATTATTGCTAATGATAACATTATTTACGCCAGCTACACCAAGTAAATTAGCCACTCCTATACCACCAACTTTTGATCTTTGTGCTCCTATAATAGTATTATTTGTAATTACAATACTACCATCACCTGCTGGTCCCATATTTATTTGAGGTCTGTTAGAATTGTCTGTATTATTATCAAATAAATAATTATTTGTGAAAGTCAATGAACATGGTATATTAGCACCACTTGCTACTGCTGAACTTTGATTACTAATAAATGAACAATTTTCTATAAGATTATTCCCTTTAACTAAATTAATCGCCGAGCTACTTAATGATGTATTTACTAAAGTAAATGTGCAATACTTAATTGTTATACCAGATATGCTGCTAGATTTAATGCCTGCATATTCAAATCTAACTTTTTCAATTATAGCACTAGAGCTATCACCTTGTATATAGATACCTCTAGGAGCTGATAAGTCATCAGCTCTAGTAATGACAGCTGTGTCTAAAGGTCTGAAATCTGCAAAACCTGCAATGGTAATAGTAATGCCTTCTGCTAATTTAATTGTATCATAGTTCATCAGTCTTAATGTATCTTTTGCTGATATAGTAAAACTAGTATCCACTTTATATGTATGTTGATAAATCTTTTCGACTCCAGAACCTGCTATACTACTCAAAGAATCAAAAGTAAAGACCTTACCATCTCCTGAGGAGATGAACTCTTGAGTAGATAATAAATCCTTATTACTCTCTAAATCAATTATATCCTGAATGAGTGTATTAGTATTTATGGTATTATCATTAATATTGGTAATGTTATTAATTTGTGAAAATAGATTAGTAGAAATTATCACTAATGCATAGAAAAGAACATTTTTAATTTTCATAATTTTATTTTTTTGCAAAGTTAATAATAAAAGTAAATAAAGGGTTCAATAACTTTTATTGTGGGTAATAAAATTTCATTTTGTTACAAAAAAATAATTATATATTTCGTTGATTTATATAATTGGCTAGTTAATATCTTCTCAAAGCATTTCTATGTATATGCTTTATCGTCTTTACTA
>JAPXMM010000084.1:0-11215 GCA_033809015.1 Bacteroidales bacterium | reverse complement strand
CTATTCGCAAAAAATTAGGGTTAGACAAACCATTGTATGTTCAGTATATTAAATATTTAAACGACATCAGTCCATTAGGATTATTTTCTGATAATGAAAAGAATGCATTTTTTTACGAAGATAATTATTTATCAAAAACATTGTCAATAGTAAAATTCAAAAATGTAAAATTTGGTATTAAACCAATAGTATTACACGAGTCATATATTACTGGCCAGCCCGTGTGGTTATTGATAAAGGAGGCCTTTCCACTAACCTTGATTTTAGCTGTAGTAACAATGATAATCGCATTATTTCTTTCAATAATATTAGGTAGCATTTCAGCCATCAAAGTTAATACCTGGATAGACAGACTAATTATAATTTTTAGTTCTATTGGGATGTCATTACCCTCTTTTTTTGCAGCTTTATTAATAGCGTGGATATTTGGTTATTTGCTTCATGATTTTACTGGATTATCTATGCATGGCAATTTAGTAGAGGTAGATGAGTTATCATACAGCACATATATAGATTGGAAGAATTTGATTTTGCCAGCATTTACTTTGTCAATAAGGCCATTAGCAGTATTTGTGCCATTAATCAGAAATTCTATGCTAGATGTGCTAAATACAGACTACATAAAGACAGCTATGGCAAAAGGATTATCAAATAATAGGATTATTTTTCATCATGTTTTTCCAGCAGCTATGAATCCATTGATAACTTCTGCTAGTGGATGGTTCGCATCTTTATTAGCAGGTTCTGTATTTGTAGAATATGTTTTTAACTGGCGGGGAATGGGTAGCTTAATAGTAGAGAGTTTACAAAATTATGATTTACCAGTATTAAAAGCAGGCATATTTACTATAGCTTTATTATTTATTTTTGTGACTTTGTTAGTCGATTTGATATATTTATTAATAGACCCACGAGTGCGTGATAAAGGTTTAGGATAATAGCTTTAAATGAATTTATTGAAATTAGCGATTAGAGAATAAATTTTACCAAATATTTATTTATAATAGAATAACTCTAATATTTATTCTTGACAAGAATAAATATTGCATTTCCCCAGCGGAGATTTTTTAACTAATAAAGTTACATTCATTAAGAAAAATAGTTATTACTAATATATTAACAATAATAATTTAGTTATTAATTAAAAGCATAATTCTATAAGTTTTTATTAATTACACTCTATTATAAATCCTTTAAGCTATTATTTGCAATTAATTTTTTAATTTTGCAATTAATAAAATAAATTTTATGAAAGCAAAGACTAAAAAGACTCTTTTAATTATAATCATTGCAATTATTTTAATCATAGTTGTAGGATTATTTATAATTCATCGTACAGATAATACATTATATCCTAAAGATAATGCTTTTAACATTACAGACACAAGTGCTATAACAAAAATTTTCTTAGCAGATAAAATGGGTAATTCTGTAGTTTTGAGTAGAACAGAAAAAGGTTGGCTAGTAAATGATACTTTTAAAGCTAATAATAACATGATAAATGAATTCATGCGAATGATGTATTATATTACTTTGAAAAGTCCTGTTCCTATAGCAGCTCGAGATAATGTGCTGAAACGTATGTCTAGCTTTGGCGTTAAAGTAGAAATTTATGCACGTGTACCTTGGGCACGTATAGGATCGCTATGGTTGTTTCCTAAAGAGCGAAAAATACGTACTTTTTATGTAGGAGATAATCCACAAGATAAAATAGGTACTTATTTTTTAATGGAAGGAGCTAAAGATCCATATATTATGTACATACCAGGAATGATGGGGTTTTTGCAAAATTATTTTTCTCCTAAATTACAAGATTGGAGAGATCATACTTTTATGAATATGTACTATCCACAAATTCATAAAATTGAAGTTACTTATTATGATAAACCAGAAAATTCTTTTACTCTTATTAAAGAGAACAATGAAAATATTCACTTAATAAATTATAATAATGAAGAAATCCCCAACATAGATTTATCTAGAGTTCGTAGTTATATGAGTGGATTTGTAAATGCGAGATTCGCAGAAATGCTATCCTACCTTGATGAGTCTAAAAGAGATTCTATTCTACAGCAAAAACCATATTGTAATATTAAATTAACTAGTGTAGAAAATGAGATACAAGAGATGACTTTTTATAAAATTTATTATCCAGATGGCATGGAGGATTCCTTTGGTAGGATTAATTATGAAGATAGAGATATGCTACATGGATATAATAAAGAATTTGGGTTAGTTACTTGTCAATATTATGTGGTAGGTTCATTTTTTCAACCAATTAGCTATTTCATTATAGAGTAATTAATAATTAAATCAAGATAAAGTTGGTGTCAATAGAAAATTAATATCAATAAAAGATATGATAAATATCAATGAAAAAATTGAAAATTTTACCATAGTTATTTTATTAACATTGTTATTTAATTAACAAATAATATTAATTTTGTAAAAAAATAAACACCAACAGATTTTAATTATTAAAAACATAAAAAATAATGGGAGTTAAATTAAGTGTAATAGCTAAAGCAATCGAAGGAACAGTATATACTTGCAAAGAGTACTTAGATAATGAAGTAGAATATGGATTTTCATCAGATCTGATGAGTGATGTACTAACTATAGATAAAGAAGATGTAATATTGATAACGGGATTAAATAATATTCAGACAATTAGAACTTGTGAACTTGCTGAAATAAAATATGTGATATATGCTAGAAATAAAATGATAAATACTGATATTATTAAATTAGCTAATGAAAATAAAATACTTGTAATACAAAGTCCATATTCAGTTTTCAAAGTTTCTGGTATACTATACAATCTGGGTGTAAAACCAATATACTGAATAAAATATGATTTTAACATATAAAGTACAAGGTGGCGATTTTAGTAATGCAGGTAAATGTAGCAGCGAAGTGAAAAAAGTACTAAAACAATTGAATATTGACCATAAAATTATTAAAAAAGTCGTTATTGCTTTATATGAAGGAGAAGTTAATATAGTAGCTCATGCATATCATGGTGTGATAACTGTGGAAATAGATACTGAAAAAATAAAAATCACTTTGAAAGATGAAGGCCCCGGTATACCAGATATTAATAAAGCTATGGAACAAGGCTATTCTACAGCTTCACCTATAGTTCGTGAATTAGGCTTCGGCGCTGGTATGGGATTGCCTAATATGAAAAAAAATACTGATTATATGCACATCAGTAGCGAAGTTAATAAAGGAACAGAAGTTATTTTAATAAATTATCTTTAATCTATGTCAAAAAATCAAATATTCTCTCATGCTCTAGAAATAGATAGATCCATATGCGTAGGTTGTACTCATTGTATGAGAGTCTGTCCTACTCACGCATTACGTGTGAGAAAAGGTAAAGCAGTTTTATATCCAGATAGATGTATTGATTGTGGTGAATGCTTTAGAGCATGTCCCATAAATGCTATTAAAATCAAAGAAGATGACCTATCAGCTTTAAATAAATATAAAATTAAAGCTGCTCTTGTACCTTCAGTTATGTTAGGTCAGTTTCCCGACAATTTATCTATCAAGCGAATTTACAAAGCTATTTATGAACTTGGTTTTACTCATATTTATGAAGTAGAGCAATCTATTGAATTTTTAAGAAATCAAATTGTTAATTATCAAAAAAAATCTAATTTAAAACCTTTAATTTCTTCATTTTGCCCTGCTATTGTCAGACTTATACAGGTCCGATTTCCATCGCTTACAGAAAATATTATTAAATTACGCACTCCCAAAGATTTAACAGCAGAAATTATCATAGATGATTTCACTAAACAAGGGTTTAGTATTGAAGATATTGGTATTTTTTATATTACTCCTTGTGCAGCAAAAATAGCTGCTATCAAAAGTCCTGTGGGCGAAGAAAAAAGTGTTATTAATGGAGTCATTAACATGAATAGCTTTTTTAATATGATTATGAATAAATGTAATAGTAATCATTATACAGCTGAAGAATTAATGGAAATAAAAACCACTAATTTACCTCCTATGGCTATCACTTGGAGTCTGACTCGAGGCGAAGCTCAGTATGTGAAAGGAAGATCTTTTGCCGTTGATGGCATAGTAAACGTTTGCGATTTTTTAGAAAAAATAGAAAATGATGAAATTCAAGATGTAGATTTCCTAGAATTAAGAGCCTGTGATGAAAGCTGTGCAGGAGGTATTCTATGTACTAAAAATCGTTTTCTAACTATAGAGAGCTTGTATAAACGTGCATCTATTTCTTTTAATAAAAGAAAAAATATGAAAGTTAATAAAGATATCGAAAAATTACTTATTAACAAAATGAATATAACTTCTATAGAACCTCGTCCAATGAATTTAGATAATGATATAGAAAAAGCTATTAAAAAATTAGAACGCATCCGTGAAATAATGTGTTTTTTACCAAATGTAGATTGTGGATTATGCGGTGCACCAAATTGCAAAACTCTAGCCGAAGATATTACTAATAACAAAGCACATATTTCTGATTGTGTTTTTATACAATACAAAAACTTAACAGATACAGAGCAGGCAAAAAATATTCTTACTAAAATATGGGGTGAAAATATATTCGAAAAAGATTGTTCAAAAAAAGGAGCCAAATATGAAGGTAGCTGATATATTAAAATGGGAAAATACCAAAATTTTATGCTGTGAAGACAGCATAGCAAACATAATAACAGATGGTTATGTATCTGATTTACTTAGTGACGTGATAGCTCATGCTAATGAGAATATGGCATGGATTACTATACAAACTCACAAAAATATTGTAGCTATAGCTTCTCTAAAAGAATTAGCATGTATAATTATAACAAATAATAATATACCTGCTGATGACCTTATAGAAGCTGCTAAACAAGAAAATATTCCGATAATCACTACATCAATGACCTCATTCGATACAGCTGGTAAATTATATATAGCATTACATTCGAAAGATAATGAGTGATAATTTGTACGATTTTATCGCTGATCTACACATACATACTGTGCTGAGTCCCTGTGGTAGCCTAGACATGAGTCCTATTAATATTGTAAAAGAAGCTTCAAAAAAAGGACTTGATATCATCGGCATTACAGATCATAATGCATCTGCCAATTGCAAGGTTACCTCTGATATTTCAAAAGATTATGGCATTACAACACTTTGTGGGCTAGAGGTTACAACAAAAGAAGAGATTCATTGCTTGGCTTTTTTTCAAGATTTCGATACTTTAGATTTTTTCCAAAAATATATTGATGATAATATTATTAAAATTAATAATGATCCTGATAAATTTGGATATCAATTAATCGTAGATAGAGACGAAAATATTGTTGATCAAATAGACTGGCTACTGATAAATGCTACAAACATTACAATAGATAATTTAGAAAAAAAAGTTCATGAGTTAGATGGATTGTTTATACCAGCTCACATTGATAGATCTACATATAGTTTGATTAGTCAATTAGGTATTGTCCCTAAAGATATATTTGTAGATGCTTATGAGGTGTCTAAATATTCTAATCCACAGAGCATAATAAATTCTTTTCCTTATACAAAAAATAATACATTTATATCGGACTCAGATGCTCACTATACCAGAGATATAGGTAGTATCTCTACTGTTTTTCATATAAAAAATCGTACATTTGAAGAAATCAGAAAAGCTCTACACAAAATCGATGGTAGAGATGTTTATATTAATTACAAAAAATGAAAGAAATAGTTGACCATATTCTAGACATTGTAAATAATTCCATAAGAGCAGGTGCAAAAAACATAATTATAGACATACAAGAAAGTATAGAAAAAGATTTTTTGCAATTATCAATTACTGACGATGGCATAGGTATAGACGAGGATACATTAAAAAAAATAACAGATCCATTTTTTACAACTAAAAAAGATAAAAAAGTCGGTTTAGGAATATCATTACTCAAATACCATGCAGAGCTGGCAGATGGTTCATTCGAGATAAAAAGTAAAAAAAATAAAGGTACAGAAATAATAGCCTCATTCAAAATGTCACATATAGACAGGCAACCTATGGGAGATATAGCAAGTGCTATTATTCTACTTATCACGTCTCATCCACAAATTCATTTTATTTATAAACATAAAACAGATTTGGGAACTTTCACTTTAGATACAATAGAAATTAAAGATATAATAAATGATATAAGTACAAATAATATAATGAGAAGTAGTCTAAAAGAATATATAGAAGAAAATTTGAAAAAAATTAGAATGAATAATTAAAAAATTTATATTTTTGTAAAAAATAATTTTTTTTATTGATAATAATCAATTAAATATGTGATAATTTTATATATAGTTATTTTTATAACAATGTTATTAGATTAACAAATAAGTATTATCTTTGCAAAAAAAAATAAACAAATAATAAAACGTTATGGCAAAAATTACTTCACTGGATGATCTCCGAAAGATTAAAAAGAATCTAGAGGAACAAATTAGTCTCAGGGAAAAAGCAGAAAACCCAGAGTCATTGGTACAGATCAAAGTAGGTATGGCTACAAGTGGCATTGCCGCAGGTGCTAAAGAGATTTTTACGTTTTTAGTAGATGAATTAGAAAAACGTAATATTCCGGCTATAGTAACTCAAACAGGAGATATGGGTTATAGCTATGCAGAGCCTACTGTTGAGGTAAAACTTCCAGGACAAGAACCAGTTGTTTTTGGATGGGTTACTAAAGAAAGAGCCGATGAAATAATCGAAAAGTATATCCGCAATGGAGAACTAATCGAAGGAATAATTCCTCAAAATTATAAAACAATAGATGATAAATAAAGGAGAATAGCAATGGGAACATATAAATATCACATTCTAGTATGTGGAGGTACAGGATGTAAATCATCTCAAAGTGCTCAAATAGTGCAAAACCTCAACGAAGAAATTAAAGCTAATAATCTTGAAAATTTCGTAAAAGTAGTTACTACTGGATGTTTCGGTTTTTGCGAAAGAGGCCCTATAGTAAAGGTTTTACCTGATAATTCATTTTATAATTATGTAAAACCAGAGGATGCTAAAGAAATTATAAATGAGCATATCATAAAAGGTCGTAGAGTAGAAAGATTACTTTTCAGAGATCCAGTTACTAATAAGCCTGTTACAGATTCTAAACATATAAATTTTTATCAAAAACAACTGCGTATAGTGTTACGTAACTGCGGTGTAATAGATCCCGAGAATATCGAAGAATATATAGCAAGAGATGGATATCTAGCATTATATAAATGTTTAAATGAATTTACACCTACCGAAATAATAGATATTATAAAAAGATCTGGTCTGAGAGGTCGTGGTGGTGCCGGTTTCCCGACAGGTGTGAAATGGGAAATAGCAGCAGCTAGTCCTGGTCCAGAAAAATATGTTGTTTGTAATGCAGATGAGGGAGATCCTGGAGCATTTATGGATAGAAGTGTGCTAGAAGGCGACCCACATAGTGTGTTAGAAGCTATGGCTATTTGCGGTTATGTCATAGGAGCTCCCCATGGGTTAATATACATCAGAGCAGAATATCCAATGGCAATTAGAAGACTCAAAATTGCTATCAAACAAGCAAAAGAATATGGTTTATTAGGTAAAAATATTTTTGGTACTGATTTCTCTTTTGATATAGAACTACGTTATGGTGCAGGTGCTTTCGTATGTGGTGAAGAAACTGCTCTCATACATTCAATGGAAGGAAACAGAGGTGAACCAACAGTGAAACCACCTTACCCAGCTGTATCAGGTTATAAAGGGAAACCTACTAATGTTAATAATGTAGAAACTTTTGCTAACATTTCTCCTATTATTTTAAGAGGTCCCGAATGGTTTGCTTCTATAGGTACTGAAAAAAGCAAAGGAACAAAAGTATTTGCCCTAGCAGGAAAAATTAATAATGTAGGCTTAATAGAGGTTCCTATGGGCATCACTTTACGTGAAATTATATATGAAATCGGTGGTGGTATCAAAAATGGTAAAAAATTTAAAGCCGTGCAAACAGGTGGTCCATCTGGCGGATGCCTAACAGAAAAACATTTAGACACACCTATAGAATACGAAACTTTAGTAGCAGCAGGCTCTATGATGGGCTCGGGTGGTATGATAGTAATGGACGAAGATGACTGCATGGTTTCTGTTGCTAAATTTTATCTAGATTTCACAGTAGAGGAAAGCTGTGGCAAATGCGCTCCTTGTAGAATTGGTAATAAACGTCTAAGTGAGATTTTAGATAAAATTACTAAAGGTAATGGCACAATGGAAGATGTAGAACTACTAAAAAATCTTTGCATGGTTATAAAAGATACTGCACTGTGTGGATTAGGTCAAACATCACCCAATCCTGTTCAATCTACTTTAGAAAATTTCTGGGATGAATATGTAGAGCATATAGTAGATAAAAAATGTAGAGCTAATAAATGTAAGGATTTAATACATTATTTTATTGATCCAGAAAATTGTACCGGTTGTATGGCTTGTGCACGTAAATGCCCTGTAAATGCCATTGTAGGAGAACGTAAACAAGTTCATGTGATCAATCAAGATTTATGTACCAAATGTGGTACTTGTTTAGAAACATGTAAATTTAATGCAGTTTATATCATTTAAAAAAGGGAGATACAATATGGAAACTGTTAATATAACAATAAATAATATACCATTAGAAGTACCTAAAAGTACTACTATCTTACAAGCAGCAAGGATGATAAATATAGAAATTCCTACTTTATGTCATATGAAATTAGAAGATTTCTGTATAGAAAATAAACCTGCTGGTTGCAGAATTTGTATGGTAGAGATAAAAGGACGAAGAAATTTAGTTCCTTCATGCGTTACAGAATGTACGGAGGGAATGGTAATAGAAACAAGCAATCCTCGTATTATAAATGCACGTAGGACTGTCTTGGAATTAATTTTAAGCAATCATCCTTTTGAATGTCTCATTTGTCCTAAAAATGGCAAATGCGATTTACAATCATTAGCTCAAGAGCTTGGCGTTAGAGAAATTAGATATACAGGTGAGCAATCTACTTATAGAATAGATACCTCACAAGCCATCCTCAGAAATCCTGATAAATGTATAATGTGTCGTAGATGTGAATTGATGTGTAATACAGTTCAGACTTGCGGTGTATTATCTGCTGTCAATAGAGGATTCATGTCTGTGGTAGCTCCAGCTTTTGAACAAAATCTTGACCATAGTCCATGTACATTTTGTGGACAATGTGTCGCTGTATGTCCTACTGCAGCCTTGACAGAAGTAGATCAAACAAGTAAACTGATACAAGCTTTAGCAGATCCAGAAAAGGTTGTTGTAGTGCAAACTGCTCCTGCTGTCAGAGTAACTTTAGGAGAAGAATTTGGAATGAAACCAGGCACTATTGTTACTGGTAAAATGGTTACCGCTCTTAAAAGACTCGGATTTGACTACGTTTTTGATACAGATTTCGCTGCTGATTTAACAATTATGGAGGAAGGTACTGAAATATTAAATCGTCTAACAAAATATTTAAATGGTGATAAATCAGTTAAGTTACCAATTTTAACTTCTTGCTGCCCAGCATGGGTCAATTTTTTTGAGAAAAATTTCCCTGACTTATTAGATATACCTAGTTCTGCTAAATCACCACAACAAATGTTTGGTGCTATAGCAAAAAATTATTTTGCTAAACAACTTAATATACCACGAGAAAAATTAGTTGTCGTATCAGTAATGCCTTGTGTAGCTAAAAAATATGAAGCTCAAAGAGAAGAATTCAGAGTAAATAATGACCCAGATGTTAATATTAGCATCACTACACGTGAACTAGCTACCTTGATAAAACAAACTGTACAAAATTTTGAGAGTTTGCCAGAAAGCGATTTCGATAGACCTTTAGGTGAATCTACAGGCGCTGCTGCTATTTTTGGTACTACAGGTGGTGTAATAGAAGCAGCTGTGAGAACAGCTTATGAACTCTACACCAAAAAACCTTTACCTAAAATTGAATTTGAAGAATTACGTGGCATGGAATGGATCAGAAAAGCAACAATAGATTTCGATGGCCTAGAACTAAACATTGGCATAGCTCATGGTTTAGGTAATGCACGTAAACTTTTAGAAGAAATACGCGAAGGTAAAAGTGAATTTCATGCAATAGAAATAATGGCTTGTCCAGGTGGTTGCATCGGAGGTGGTGGACAACCTCAACATCATGGCAAGAGTGAAATAATCAGAGCTAGACAAAAAGCTATTTACGAAGAAGATAGAAGGTTGCCTATTAGAAAATCACACGAAAATCCTTATATAACAAAGTTATATGAAGAATATCTCGGACATCCTATGAGTGAACTATCTCATGAATTACTTCATACAAAATATTTCCAAAAACAACCAGAAATTATTATTGAAAATGATTAAAAAAACCAAGGAGGTATTATGTCTCATATCAAAATAAAATTACACGAAAATCAATTACAGTTTATTAAAGAAACATGTAAAGAATTCAATTACAACGCCGGGGAACTAATTAATATTCTTCATAAACTACAAGACAAATTTGGTTACTTACCAAGTGAAGTACAAGAAGTTGTAGCTAATGAATTAAAAATACCTACAGCTAAAGTATATGGAATCGTTACGTTCTATTCTTATTTCACTATGGTACCCAAAGGAGAATATCCTATTAATATATGTCTAGGCACAGCTTGCTACGTTAGAGGAGCAGAAAAAATACTAGATGAGTTTAAAAAACAACTAAATATAAAAGTAGGCGAAAGTACTCCAGATGGTAAATTTTCACTTAATTGTCTACGCTGTGTAGGTGCATGTGGTCTAGCACCAGTAGTAATGATAGGTGAAAAAACTTATGGTAGAGTCGCACCAGATGACGTTAAAAAAATTATTAGTGAATACCAACATGATTAATTCATTAATATTAATTTTAGCAAATTCTACTAATTTATAATTCCAATAATATTTTGTTTTTTGTAAGGGATAATTTTAAAAAATTATCCCTTTTTTAATTGTATTATAGAGAAACTTATACCAAGTTGCGTTCTAATATAAAATTAATTATTAATTTTGCTCATAAAAAAAACAATATGAGTAAAACAGCGAAAATAAAACCACATTTAACAAATGAAGAAATTCATTTGAAAATAAAAGGAACAGTAGGATTCTGGCGTGTTCAGAAATGGTTAATTATTTATAATGCATT
>JAPXMM010000083.1:0-11530 GCA_033809015.1 Bacteroidales bacterium | reverse complement strand
AATATCCACTAATGCTCGACTATATGAGATGTATGTTAGAAGGTAAAAGTCTACGAGCTTGTGCTGATGAGGTTGGCATTTGCTTGAAAACAAGCTTTGAATGGCGACACAAAATATTAGCTGCTATCAGAGCCTTAGAAGGTGGAATAAGTTTCTCTGGTATTGTGGAAGCTGATGAGCTGCTAATGAACTATTCAGAGAAAGGCAGGAAATATAAAAACAAAGAAGAATATCAACGAGCTAAAAAGAAGAAACATCCCAAGGTAGCAGTATTAGTCGTAACAGACAGAGAAGGTAATTTACTTTTTAAACAAGTTGGAGAGAAAAAAGTAAAAAATGAGCAATTGAGAGAAGAGCTAAAGAATAGATTATCAGAAAGTAATCTTATATGTGTAAAGCCAAAGAAAGAGTTTAGAAAAGCAGTGAAAAGTTTACAAAGTAAAAAAGTAATAGTAAACAAAAAACAAGTGAAACGAGGTATATACAGTGTCAAGATAGTTGAAAGCAAAATAAGTGATTTCAAGGTGTGGATGAGTAGATTTCACGGAGTAGCTACGAAGTACTTACAGAGCTACTTGATGTGGTTTGTGATAATGAATAAACATTTAAAAGAGTTGATAGATCAAGACATTGGCAGACTGCTGAACTTGTCATCGCACGACAGATGGGCATGGGACAAGTATAGAGAGATAGTAAGTCAAAGATATGATTAACATACTTTCAAGTATAACAAAAATTTATTATCTATTCATTCATTTCCCATTCCTTTTTCAAATACCATTATAAAATAAACATCAATTCTATTATATATCAAATATTTTAATAAATATTTGATATATAATAACAATGAAAAACTACTATTTCCCCCTCAAAAAAAATTTATCTTAAATAATATTTTGGATTATGATAAAAAATTGAATTTTAAAAACCAACCTTATTTTAAATGTAAAAATAATTTTCTAAATATAATACGTCTATTTCATTTTTTATTAAAATTATATTTTACTTTTGCTAAAAAAAACAATTATGAAAAGTCCTTATATGATCGATTGGGCAATTACTAATAGATGTAATCTCGATTGTTTACATTGCAGAGGAATGGCCAATAAAGAACTAGATAAAGAAATAATTTTAAAAACAGCTAAAGAAATAGCATCACTCGAGCCTCAATGGATTATTATAGAGGGGGGTGAACCACTTTTACGAGAAGAATTGTTTGATATTTTAGACATAATTCGTAAAAAAAATATTAAAATATACCTTATCAGTAATGGGATGTTGCTGAATGAACATTATGCTGACAAATTAGCAACGCTTGGGGTGAAGCTTATGATAAGTATAGATGGTGCTGACAAGCAAAGCTATGAAATGATACGAAAAGGTGCAAATTTCCAAAAATTAAAAGAATCTGTAAATATTGCTAATCAATATAATATTCTTGATAGTTGCCCTATTACTATAGGTAAGCATAATTATAAACAAATAGATAAATTATTTCAATTCGTAACTGAAATTGGTTATAAAAAAATTACTTTTATTGGTATAAAACCATGTGAAGATTATGAAAAATTTGTTTTAAATAAAAAGGAATATACTGATTTTTTATACTCTGTTATTAAAAATCAAAAATATTATGGTATAGATGTTTATGTAGATGAGCCTTTTTTTAAACCTTTTTTAAAAGAAAATAATATTTCTTTTAATCAAAATGGAGAAAATGGTATTACAGTGTCAGATATTTCTCATTGTATTTTTGGTGATTATATGTTTATAGAAACTAATGGTGATGTGAAACCATGTACTTTTGCCCCTATTGTTATTGACAATGTAAATGACCATACGCTTAATGATATTTGGGAAAAAATGCAAAATTCACCTTTAATTAAAAAGATAAAAGATCTTTCTAATAGAGAGGCACCATGTAATGAATGCGAACATTTATCTGATTGTGCTGGCTGTAGATCTAGAACTTATGCATTAAGTAATAATTGGTTTGTTGCTGACCCATCCTGTCCTTTAAATAATTTAATATAATGAAAATAGTAGGTATAGATCCAGGTACATATAGTTTTGATATTTTTGGAATGGAAAATGATAATAATATCATTGTAGATGAGGCTATTAAATCAGAAGATTATCATATCCTAATTGATAAACTTGAAGCCCTCATGCCATTAGATATCATCGTAGGCCCTTCAGGCTATGGATTACCAACTAAATTTATCAAAGATTTGAATGAAGATGATATCAACAAAATGATACCACTAGATACCGGTGTAGCTGTAAACATAGGTATAAAAAATGCAATAATGGAAATGCAGCATAGAGAAATGCCAGTATGTTTCACACCTGGGGTTATTCACTTGCCTACCGTGCCTTCTTATAGAAAATGGAATTTTTTCGATATGGGAACCGCTGACAAAGTTTGTTGCGTAGCTTTAGGTATAAAAGACCAAGCTGAGAGACTAGATTTGCCTTTTAATGAAACTTCTTTCATTTTTGTTGAGATAGGGTATGGTTTTACTACAGTCATAGCTGCCTATAATGGGAAAATCATTGATGGAATAGGTGGTACAAATGGTAGTATAGGATTTATTGGATATGGTGGCATGGATGCAGAGATAGCTATTAGACTAAAACCTCCACTCTCTCAGGAAATAATTTTTCATGGTGGAGTAAAAGATTTTATCGGTCAAGATATAGAGCCTAGAGATCTTATAAATCATAAAAAGGCTTTGATGCTTTTCAGCGAAAGAATAGAAAAAGATGTAGCTTCTATGCTAGTTTCTCTACCTAAACCCTTTGAGATAATTTTATCTGGTAGACTTTTGACATATGATTTTATAGAAAATACACTACGTAATAGATTGGATAAATATGCTCCTGTAGTAAAAGTAAATAAAATTTCGAAGATAGCCAAAGAAGCTGCTTGTGGTGCATATATCATGGGGAATGGTTTACTTGGTGGTAAATATCATAAAATTGTCGAAAATATGGGTATAATAAATTATGTATAATCAAAAATTATTTTTTTAAAAATTCCTTGTGTATTTTTTATATATAAATTTTATAACCTATGATAAAAAATTTATTAGTTTTCAGTATCAATTTTTGATGTAAATTTGTAACAAAAAAAAATGGAAAAGAAAGTTTTTGTAATTGCAATTTTGTCTTTGTTTGCAATTTATACATGCAATGCACAAAATGACAGCTCACGCTCAAAGAATGAGAAAAAAAATAGTAAATCGTTGACAGCTGCACCTCTTAAGTTTAACACATTCAAAGATACTGTCAGCTATTTAATAGGAACTGATATAGCAAAAAATTTTAGAAATAATCAGCTCGATATAGATATTAATTATTTGAAAGCTGGTTATGAAAATGTTTTGAATAATGTTGATACTATCTTTACTGAACAGGAGTTCCAATCAGCTATGCAAAAATTACAAAAAATTGCTATGGAAAAATCAGAAGCTAGAAGATTAGAAGAAGCTAAACTAAATAAAGAAGTTGGTCAAAAATTTTTAGAGGCAAATAAAAATAATCCTGGTGTTTATCAAACTCCATCAGGGCTACAATATAAAGTCATTAAAATGGGTGATGGTCCTAAACCTACTCCTGCTGATAAAGTAAAAGTTCATTACGAAGGGAAACTTATAAATGGAAAAGTATTTGATAGTAGCTATGAAAGAGGTGAGCCTATAGAATTTCAACTAAATCAAGTAATCCCTGGATGGGCAGAAGGTCTTACTTTAATGCCAGCTGGCTCTATTTTTGAATTATATATACCATCAGATCTGGCTTATGGAGATAGACCTATTGGTGAAATACCTGCCGGTTCTACTCTTATTTTTAAAGTTGAATTATTGGAGATTGTAAAATAATTTCAAAGGATAATAGAGTAAAATCAAATTTTTACTATTGATTTTTTTAATATTTTAGATTATTTGTTTAATCTTTTAACGATAAAATTATGTTCGATTTATCATTTTCTACTATTAGAAGTAGTACAAAAAATTATGTTTGGTTATGTACAAGCATTGATGATTTGCCTAATAAACTAGAAGATAGAGATTTAGCAATTATTAATAAAGAAATTAAGAAAAATAAAAGCATAATTTTACTGAATAGAGGCACTCACTTAGAAATAATAGTGATCCTAGAGCCACATGATAAAGAAGAAATAAGAAGAGTAGGTGCTGAAATAGCTAAGATTGCTCTTGATGAAAATTTATCAGAATTAGCAATATTATGTAGTGAAGTTGCCCTGGAATTTCTTTATGAATTCGTAGAAGGTATTTTACTTAATAGCTATAGCTTTAATCAATATAAATCATTTACTAAAAAAGAGAATAATATAAAATATATTTTGCAGGTACCAGTAAAATATGAAGCTTATTTTATGGAATTATACCAGCTCGTAAAAGCAGTTTTTTGGGTAAGAGATATGGTTAATAAAGCACCATCTGAGCTATATTCTTCTATTTTTGTTCAAGAAATTATTAATTTATTTCAAGATATTCCAATAAATATTGAAGTATTAGAGAAAAAACAAATAGAAAGTATGAAGATGGGGGGATTACTAGGTGTAAATCGAGGTAGTGCTACTCCACCATATTTTTTAATTATTCATTATAATGATGAACTAGCTCAAAATGCAAATCCTTATATTTTTATTGGCAAAGGAATCACTTTTGATACAGGTGGTATTTCTCTAAAACCAGCAAAAAATATGGATGAAATGAAATCTGATATGGCTGGAGGTGCAGTAGTAGCAGGCTTATTATATGCCTTAGCTGTTAATCATATTCCTGTTAATGCTATTGGCTTGATACCTATTACTGATAATATGCCTGGACCTAATTCTTTGTTACCTGGTGATATCGTTACTATGATGAATGGCAAAACAGTTGAAGTAATAAATACAGATGCTGAAGGCAGATTGATTTTAGCAGATGCTTTATGTTTTGCACAAAAATATGATCCTGCCTTGGTTGTTTCTATTTCTACTTTGACTGGGGCTGCTCATAAAGCACTCGGCCACTATGTGATGGCTGCTATGCAATCTAGAGCAATAGTTTTATTAAAAACTTTAGAAAAGATTTCTATAGATACTTACGAGAGACTTGTAGAATTTCCCTTGTGGGATGATTACTTCGATTATATTAAAAGTGATATTGCTGATATTAAAAATGCAGGTGGTGATTATGCTGGTGCTATAACTGCTGGAAAATTTTTAGAATGTTTTTCTAATTTCCCATTTATTCATTTAGATATCAGTGCTCCAGCATATCTAACGCATCGTTGGGGTTATTGGCCTAAAGGCGGTACAGGCGTTGGTGTGCGATTATTATATAATTATTTGAAAACATTATTATATTTACCTGAGCTAAAGGATAGCCTTCCTCAGAAAAAAAAGGATAAAAAAAATAAATAATCTAATTGAAATAGGCGTTTAGAAAATAAATTTTGCTAAAAATTTTGTAATAATGGAATACACAAATATTAATTCTTTACTAGAATTAATACCACATTGGGAAAGTGATTTGCTATAAAACACATATTTTATCAAGTTACAAATAGCACATAATAATAAACAATTAATAAACAATATTATTGCGTAAGTTTTATAAAATCATCATCCCCTTTTATAATATCGTAATATATTTGGGGTTATTCTTTTTTAGTACTTATTCCTTAACAATTTTACCAGTTCTTATTATAGATTTGTCATTATATAAGGTAAACAAATAAGTGCCTGATTGTAAGCTACTTAAATCCAAACTAAAAGTTTTTTCATAATCAAAGTATTTTTCTAAAACTTTTTTACCATCCAAAGAGAGAATTACTATTTTGTTAATTGGCTCGTTTGCTTCGAAAACAATATTATCTATGACAGGATTTGGGAAATATTTAATATTAGAATAAACATTTTCATTGATATCTAAAGATGGATCTACATAAACCCAATAAACATTTGTAGGTTGCTGGTTAGAATCAAGCTCAACTGTAGATAATGGATAAAGTAAATTTTTCATAGCAAATTCAATGCTATTACTCTGAGATGTATCTCCCATTATAGGTGTCCAAACCATTCCCATTAATTTAGCATTTACTGTCATAGTATCTTTTCTAGATACAGCAACTTTAAGTACTTGAAAATTACCATTAGATAATATAAGGGTTCCCCAACCTACTACTTCTTTTTTAACATAACTTTTTATATTTATCGCAGCACTATCTATATAGATACTATTGATAGTGGTATCTATAAATATTTTAGTATCACTACGAGGATAGCTTTCTACCACTGATCCCATAGTGAAGGGGAAAGTGTAAATTAACTCAGGAGAAGAATTTTTAACGTATACTGTTGTATTGAACTGGTCTACAGGATAAACACTACCAATTATAGATAGATTATTAGTATTTTTTGAGATTATAGAATAATAATAATCATCAAATGAAACTGCGTAGTTACCGTTAGGAAACTGATTAGCAAAAGGTAAAGAATTTAAATATACTATATCTAAAGTAGATGATCCTTCAGGTGCTAACTCTGACAAATCCCAAGTCTGGTTTGCTCCATTTGCAGAAACATCTAAACCACTTATTGATGTATAATTTTCAATAGTCGATAAAGGTAAAGGTGGTTGATCATCATATGTAATTGTAATCTGAGCTTTTAAGAAGCTCACACTTAGCATTAATGCTATTAATAAAATTGTTCTTGTTCCTTTCATATTTTTATTTTTTAGGGTTTATGTTACAAAATTACATATTAAATTTTAAATAAAAAAATTTTTTAATTTTGCTTACCAACATAAAAAATTAAAAATTATGAGAAAGTTATTATTATTTATTTCAATTTTAGTAGTTTCAGTAATTACTTATGGGCAAACGCCAATAGTAGATGAAAATGTGGATACATACACAGCTGGAACTTATTTCGTTCAGCAAGCAGGTGCACCTTGGACTACTTGGAGTAATGCTCCAGGCACTAGTGAAGATCCTGTAGTTTCTACAAATCAGGCATTATCAGCGCCTAATTCTGTATATGTTCAAACAAATAATGATTTAGTTTTAGAATTGAGTGATTATACTACAGGACGATATGCTATTTCATTCAATATTTTTGTAGAAAGTGGTAAACTTGGTTATTTTAATATTTTGAATGATTTTGCTGGAACTGGTAGTGTGTGGGCAATGCAAGCATATTTTAAAAATAATGGATACATGGTAGTAGATGCAGGGGCAGCCTCTGCTGATAGTATTGCATACACTCAAAATGCATGGCATCAAGTTTTAATAACTGTAGATCTAGATGATGATATTGCTACAATAGAATTTGATGGTCAATTTATGCATATGTGGAAATTTAGTAGTGGGTCTTTTGGTGATGGTACAATGAAAAAATTAGATGCTGTAAACTTCTTTGGTTGGTCAGAAGGTTCATTACAGGGTGGTTACTATTTAGATAATATTTTGGTAGAGCAAGTAACAGCTCCTGATTCTCCATCATCATTAACCGCAACTTTACAAAATCAATTTGATGTTCACCTTACATGGAATGCTCCTTCTACTACACCTACTAAATACATTTTGATGCGTAATAATCAATTTATTGCTGAGGTAGATGCTACTGCTACTAGCTACACTGATGTTCATGTATATCCTCAAACCTTAACTTACAAATTATTTAGTTATATTACATCAGAAGGCGTATCTGCACCAGATTCAGTTAATATAACTGTTCCTGGTGGTGTAGATAGAAATTTAGTCTTATTCGAAATAGTTACTGCTACTGATTGTCCATATTGCCCAAGTGCAGCTAGAGGTGTAAATGGATTAATGACTAATAATGCTCAAGTAGCAGTGATTAATTATCACGCAGGTGATAGCTATGCTTCCACTGATGGTAATACTCGCATTGGTTATTATATTGGTTCTGGTTCAGTGGGAACTCCTACTACATGGGTAGATGGTGTTTACACTTTAGAAGGAGGGTTAGGTGGTAGTGGTAGCCTATATTCATCATATAACACTGTTTATCAAATGAGAAAAGTTGTTCCAGCAACTCATATTAATTTTTTATCTATAAACAAGATTAATGAAACACAATTCGTAGCTACTATATCTGTAAAAGAAGCCTTAAGTTATTTTACTTCTGATCTGAAACTCTTTGTGGCTCTCACAGAAAGTAATATAGCTCAAAGTTGGTATGGAATGACTGAGCTAGATTATGTTTGCAGAAAGTTCTATCCAAATGGCAATGGTACTGCATTAGATTTCTCACAAAATGATTCATTGACATTTACTATTACTATAGATATTCCATCTGGAGTAAATGTAAATAATTGTGAAGTAGTTGCTTTCGTACAGTATAATTCTTCAAAAGAAGTTGTGCAAACTGCTAAAGCACCATTAGTCGGTGTTGGCATAGACCAATATGTTAATAATCAAATTAGTATCTATCCTTCTCCTGCTTCAGATTTTATAACTATTTCTAATGCTCTTGGAATGCATATGCAATTAATTAATATTAATGGACAAATAGTAAAAGCTCAACAAATATCATCAAGCAATTGTCCTATATATGTAAATGATTTATCTGCAGGTATTTATGTTGTTAATTTCTTAGAAAATCCTTTATTAAGACAAAAAATAGTTATTACTCACTAGTTTTCTAAATAAAATTAATTTTTACAAAGTCGACTTTTACAAAGTCGGCTTTGTAATTTATACTTCAATTAAATTTATTAAAAATATACGATTAGAAAATAAAAATTATTTTGAATTTGGCTTTTAGATATTAAATTTATATCAATATTTCTTTTTTTAAAGAATAACTTTTAAATTTATGCTTTGCTCGAATTAATACCGCATTAGGAAATGATGTGCAATAAAACACATTGTAGGGGCGTATAATTATAAGCTCCTACATATTATTATGTAAATTTTATCAAATCATTTCCCCAGCGGAGACTTTTCTTAAAATATCAAATCATATTATTAAGTAACGAAGTTATTACTAATATATTCACAGTAATAATTTGTTTTTAATTATAAACGCCTAATTCTAATAATTTATTCAAAAAAAATCAAATTATAATATCAAAATTACAAATTACATTGAAAATACAATGTCTAAATTATAAATAATTTGATAAATGTAATTAGCGTAAATGAGCCTAAATTGCAATTTTTGAATAAAAATAATATTTAAATTTGTTTGTATATATTTCAAAAAAGTTAAATGAAGAGAAAATATTTAGTAAGTATAATTTTATTAATTTATTGAAATAGGCGTGTAGATAATAAATTTTCTACAAATTTTTATAATAATGTGGAATACACCAATATTGATTTTTGTTCCGTTCCTACCGCATTGGGAAATGATTTGTTATAAAACAAGCAAGCCGTGTTGGGCAAAAGGGGTTACACTGTCTGAGCAAGCTACAGCTTGCGAGTTTGTAAACCCCAAGGGGTGATTGCTTAGGTTTTATCAAATCATTTCTCCCGCGGTGACTTTTTTTGTTACTTTTTTGTGTAGTTGACAAAAAAGTAAATATATTAAAAAAGTTATTACTGAAACATTGATAAATGATAATTTAGTTCTTTATTAAACGTCTAATTCTATTAATTTATTTTGTTACAATTAATCTAAATACACTTTGTCCTTTATCAGTAACAATTTTTAGTATATAGGTACCACTCAATTGTGATACATCCAATTTTATTTTTGAATTATCATATTTCTCGTTTAGTACTAATTTGCCCATTATATCGTAGATATAAATATTTGCAAATTTATCATTTAGTAATTCTATATAAACTGCATCAGTTGCTGGATTAGGATATACTCGGGCAATAGGCATTGTATCTTCTTTAATGCTAACTACGATTACCTCATTAGATATCCACTCACAGTTTACTTCGTCTGTGAAGATTACATAAAAGCACTCGTCTATTGGTGCATTTTGATATACAGAAGTTGTAATATCAGGTACTAATTGATTATCACATGTATACCATTTGTATGTTCCTGAAACTGCGGGATTAATAGTAGCTACAAGATCTGCTCCTATTTGTTCTAAATTTATTGAAATATTGGAAATAGTTATATTTATTTCATCAGAATTAGAGCAATTCTGATCATTTGTAACAGTAACAGAATAATTGCCACTATTAGTTATATTGATTGACTGGGTAGATGCACCAGTATTCCATTGATAGGACGTAAATCCACTGCCAGCATTTAGAGTGATGCCAGCACCACAGACTGTCGTATCATTGCCAAGATTTATATTGGGTAGTGGAACTATATTAAGGTCAATAGTGATAAGACTATCGCAACCCCAATGATTGGGTATAGTATCATAGTAAATGCCAGATGTTGTGTAAGTATAATTACCACTCGGAGATATATAGCTCTCGCAACTTGTAACTGCAAAAGAGTGCTCATTATTGCCATGGATTAAAATATCCATTTGTTTTGTGCTATCTGATAGTGTGATAGTATCTCTTACAGTCAACGTAACTGAATGAACACCAGAATTATAAAACGTATGTGTTGGATTAATCACAGTGTCTGTAGTACCATCTGCGAAGTTCCATAAATACGCATCTCCATCAATGCTATTGTCTGTGAAGGTTATTACTGTGGAATCGCAATTAGATGATAAAACTTCATAAGAGAAATCAGCTATAGGCAAAGAAATCTTTTCTATAGTATCGGTAGTAATCACACTCCATATATTTGCATCATCTTTAAATTGAAAATTTATTGTATGTATGCCTTTGTGCACTCGTGTCATATTCACCAAATTAATCAGATGTAGATTATCAATAGGAACGGGCAGATTTACCAAAGTCAAATTATTGTAATCATCATCAAACCAATATTTATAAGCTATAATCTTGTTATCTGGATATGTAAAAAATTTCTTTTTATAGAAATATTGGTAGACTATACTGCTGTAATATCCACGTTCATCTTTTGCTCTGAAGTTAAGAATGTGCATGCCATTGCTTAAAGCACTCACATCTAATTGTGCTAAAATCGTTGCCTGCTCTGCAGGTGAGATATCTACACTTACTTTATTTTGATAATCATCATCATACCAGTATTCATAAGAGACTATGTGGTTAGTTGTAGAGCTTATAATTCCTATTTTGTAGAAATATTGGTAGACTATACTGCTGTAACATCCACGTTCATCTTTTGCTCTGAAATTAAGAATGTGCATGCCATTACTTAAAGCACTCACATCTAATTGTGCTAAAATCGTTGCCTGCTCTGCAGGTGAGATATCTACACTTACTTTATTTTGATAATCATCATCATACCAGTATTCATAAGAGACTATGTGATTATTGATAATGCCTGTAGGCTCTATTTTGTAAAAATATTTGCTTGCTATTACGCTGTATTTGCCCTGTGAATCTTTTGCTCTGAAGTTTATTACATTAATTCCATTAGTTAAATTAGATACTGATATATTTGCATTCAAATGATACTCATCCACAG
>JAPXMM010000082.1:0-11697 GCA_033809015.1 Bacteroidales bacterium | reverse complement strand
TGCAGAGTTATATAATGTGGTATGTAGTAAAACATAAATATTTATTGAACAGAGTGATAGAAGATATAGGTAGGATGTTGAATTTAGCAGCGTCAGACTGGGAAGCGTGGTATGTGTATGTGAGGTTGAAATTAAAGCATAGGGAAAGGCTAACATAAATGTTTATTTTCATTACCCCTCTTGCATCCTTTTAATCTCCCCTAATATAATACCTTCAAAACAATAGTATTGATAATTTGCTTAACAATATATCTTTAAAATTATCATTCTACCTAAGATTTAAATATTTATGTGTCTGTATTGATAATCTCCATTTAGAATTATTAAAAATGTATTTTATTATTTCAGGTAATATATTTTTTGATTTAGACCATTCTGGTTGTAGAAATAAATAACATTCTGGTGACACTGATTTAGAACATTCTTCTGCAAATGCGAAATCTTCCAAATCACTTATTATCACTTTTAACTCATTAGCTTTTTTCAACCATTCGTCGTAAATGTATGAATGATTTTTTGGACTAACGCAAATCCAATCTAAGTTGTTTATCCATTGTGCTGTGGCTGCTGTCTCCAGATGTATATAATAATCATGAGCATGAAATAAATCAATTAATTGATCTAAAGGATATAAAATTGGTTCACCACCCGTTAGAACAATATGTTTAGTATTGTATTTAGTGGCTTTTGTTAATAATTCAGATGGAGTTGTTAGTTTATTAATGTTAGGATTCCAAGATTCTTTACTATCACAAAACCAGCAGCTTAGATCACAGCCACCTAATCTAATAAAAAAAGAAGCTAAACCAGTATGTAATCCTTCGCCTTGTAAACTGTAAAATGTCTCTAATACTGGTAAATGATTAGCATCTATATTTAAATTTTCTAATTTCATAATATGATAAAAGAACTTTAATTTAACTTGTTAATATTAATATAGAATAAATTTTAATACTAAATAAGTTTATTTTTCATGTTTTTCTATATATGGCATAGCCATTTTAAATCCGTCAGTTAGCATATTACCGAGACCTTTGCTTGTAAAAGTGCCACCAGAGATGGCATCTACACCATGTATTTCTGGTATGTTACTGTGTTTCACGCCACCTTTAACAACGGCGATGCTAGTAAACTGATTATTTTCATCAAAGATTTTTTTCCCTATGAATTGTTCTTGAAAAGGTAATCCAGATATTTCAGCTCCGAGTCCTGGAGTTTCACCTTTATGGTCAAAAACTGCCCCGTGAATTGTATTTAAATCGTTTTCTAGAGCCACATATCCCCATATAGCTCCCCATAATCCCATACCATAGAATGGAACCACTGTCAGCGTATCATTATCAGCTTTTATTAAATAAATTGGCAAAATGTATGGTTTGCCTTCTTTAAATTTTTTTACTTCGACATTCACGTCTATATTAAAAGGTCTTACTTCGCCATTTAGTCCATTATTATAATCATATTCTGCTATTATCTCTCCTTTTTCGTTTATTGCAATTTCTTTTATTAATATTTGTTTATAAGTATCTTCAGCATTTTTAGTATCAAAATTTACTCTTGAGGCTCTAAGGATGTATCCAATTTTTTCATTTTTTTTATTTTTATCTTGAAAAGGTTTCAAAGCTGTAGCACCTAAAGTTAATAATATGGCAACTATTGCGACCATTATTATTGAATATATGATTATATATCTGTTTGTAAATTTAGCCATAATATTATGATTTAATTGTTTGAGATAATAAAGCTCTTTTTTTACGACGATTAATATTTTGTTGCAATACTAAGTGATCTATTAATGGAGCAAAAACATTCATCAATAAAATAGAAAGCATCGCTCCCTCGGGATATGCTGGATTGACAACTCTTATTAGCATACATAATATACCAATTAGTAAACCATAATAGATTTTGCCTGTTGGAGTTTGTGCAGACGTTACTGGATCTGTAGCCATAAATACTGTACCAAACAAAAAACCACCAATAAAGAAATGATAATAAAATGGAATTTGCATATATTCGTTAGCTCCCCATAGATTAAAAATTATTCCCATGGCAGCAGCACCTACTAATGCACTAATCATAACTCTTAAATTAGCTACGCCTGTGAATATCAGATATATAGCTGCTAAAATTATTAATATTTTAGATGTTTCACCGATAGAGCCGGGAATGAATCCTAGAGACATTGTAAGTAAAGAAGGGGCTTGAGCGAATTGATTTTGAGCAGCTAAAGCTAATGGAGTAGGTCCACTAATGACATCCAATCCTTTGCTAGCTACCCATATAGCATCACCTGTCATACTAGCTGGATATGCAAAAAATAAAAATGCTCTTGTTAGCAATGCTGGATTTAGAAAATTCATCCCTGTGCCACCAAATACTTCTTTACCAAAAATTACAGCAAAGATTGTAGCAATTGCTAGCATCCATAATGGTATTGTAGGCGGTACTATCAAGGCTATTAGCATACCTGTTACTAAGAAACCTTCATTTACTTGATGATGTCTTATTTGTGCTGAGGTAAATTCTACTGCAAGTCCACTAACATAACTTACAACTATTATTGGCAATATACGTAAAAATCCATACCAAAATATTCGCCAAAAACCAATTTCTTTAACTACCTGCCCCCATTCATCTATACCTAACCCTAATTGTAGTCTGAAATGCTGAAGTCCAACATTAAACATGCCAAACAAAACAATTGGAACTAAAGCTATTAATACATGTGTCATCAAGCGTTTCAAATCTACATAATCTCTTATGTGAGATCCTTTTTCAGTAACTTTATTAGGTACGAAAAAAAATACTTCAAAAGCATCAAAAGTGGAATGAAGAAAGTATAGTCTACCTCCTTTTTCGAAATTTGGCTTTATTTTGTCTAAAAATGACCTTAACCAATGCATATCAATATTTTTTTTAATTATTAAGTAGTTTCTTTTATCATTAAGTCTATACCTTTTTTGACTATTTCCTGTAGATTGATTTTAGACACACAAACATACTCTGGTAGTGCAAAATCTTCTTCTACTATTTCATAGATTCCGAGGTTTTCCATTTGTTCAATATTTTCACTAAGAATAGCTTTTAGCAAATAAACTGGATAAATATCAAAAGGGAAGTATTTATCATATTGATCACTGAGTACAAAAGGTCGCTCTTCGCCATGCATATTAGTATCTAAAACAAATTTCTTCTTCTTACTTCTGATGAGCCAATTCATAATCATTCTCGAAGGACTATATTTTGTAAATTTAGGTATTACCCATCCAAAGAAATCGTAATAATAACCTTCTGGTATCACTGTAATCTGATTATCATAATAGCTGAGAAATCCATCTATTCCTGCATTTGTGCCTGTCAATACATTACCACTGATCACACGCACATTATTTTGTTTTAATCTATTACTAAGCAATGCTTGCATAGACATACCAGGTAAAGTTGTAATGTAGCCACGTTCTGTGAGCTCACTCCCAGTTAGTACTATTTTTCTATGCAAATCTAATTTTCCATTTTTGAATAATCTACCAATAAAAATCACATCTTGTGGATATAAATACCAATAAATATCACCTTTATTTATTGGACTAATTCTAGAAATTTGCACGCTCACATTACCTGCAGGATGTGGTCCTTCGAAATCATGTAGCTCAATATTTTTAATATTTTTGTAAAAGTCAGATTTATTCCTCGAAGGAGAGATATTTAAATGAATAGGTCCAGAAGTTAAATTTTTTATAATATCAATACCTTTTTGGAAATTTTCTTCCTCACCTTTAATTAAATAATCAGGATCTGGAGCTAATGGAGAGCTATCAAAAGCAGAAATATAAATAGCTTTTGGCATATCTGATGGATTAGCTATGATACCGTAAGGACGTTGCTTTATATTTACCCAAAGTCCTGATTCTAGTAACAATTTAATAATATTATCTCTATCTAATGTGGTTGGAATATTAAAATTTTTATACTCTTGTAGAGAATTAGGTGAAATAATTATTTGTTTTAGTATTCTTTTCTCTCCTCTTATGATGGCAGTTACTTTCCCATTTATAGGAGATGTAATGAAAATACTTTCATTTAATTTATTTTGAATAATTTGATCTCCAACTAATACATCGTCTCCCTCTTGTACGAGTAATCTAGGAGATAAAAGTCTAAAATCTTGTGGTAAAATAGCATACTTATCACTTAAAACATCTGGTAAATCTTTTAATGGAGCTTCACCTTCTAAAGGTATATCTAGTCCCTTTTTTATTTTAAAATGTTCCTTCATCTTAATATAAAATTTTCAATTTGCTAAATTATATATTTGTTTTAATATTTTATAAAAAAATAATAAAAATCATTTTTTATTTTGTTATAAATTTGCAAAAATAAAATTTAAAATATTTGGAAAAAATTTTTTCAATTTTTATTTAATTAACAAAAAATGTATTAACTTAGCAAAAAAATTACATATGCAGAATAAAAGTATTTTAATCACATTTATCTTAATATTTATAACTGGAATGTTTGCCTATGGGCAAAAAAATTTAGTAGCTGATGCAGATGAGAAATTTGAATTAAGTCAGTATTATAGTGCTTCACAGTTATATTTAAAAGCCTATCCTAAAGTGGAGAACAAGTTAGAAAAAAATAGGATATTGTATAGAGTGGGTTTATGCTATTATTATATGGGAGATGCTAGAAAAGCTTTATCATATTTTAATCGTGTTATTAGAGCACAATATCCTGATCCAGAAGTTTTTTGGTATACTGGTTTAGTAAATATGACATTAACAAACTATGAAGATGCATTAAATTATTTCGAGCAGTATAAGCAGCTAGTACCTAATGATACATTGGTAGATATAAAAATAGAGTCGTGTAGATTATCAAAAGCATGGATGGATAATCCTACGTTGTATGAGGTTACTAGTGAGAGAAAACTAAATACTAGAAATCAAGATTTTGCTACAGCCTGGGCTGATAAAAAATATAGATCTATAATTTTTACCACAAATAGAGATGGAGTAGTAGGAAAGGGAGTAGATGAATGGACTGGCTTACCTTTTACAGATTTTTTCATTGCAGAAAAAGATAAAAAAGGTAATTGGTCTGCACCAGTTACAGCTGATGATCAGGGAGTTTTAAACACTCAACATAATGAAGGTGTGGGATGCTTTAATAGTAAATATAATACATTTTATTTTACCAAATGTAAAGTAGAAAAAAAGAAAATATTAGGATGTAATATCTATACTACCATGAAACGTGGTCGTACATGGTCAGAACCAGTTCTTATCCCATTTACATCTGACTCTAATGCTACCGTTGGTCATCCAGCTATTTCTAATGATGAAATGATGATAATATTTTCTAGCAATATGCCAGGTGGTTTTGGTGGAAGAGACCTATGGATGGCTACAAAAACAAAGAAAAATCAAGATTTTGGCCAACCAGTTAACCTGGGTCCAGTAATAAATACTGCAGGTAATGAATTATTCCCTACTTTGAGATATGTTAATAACAAAGTATACTTATATTTTTCATCCGATGGTCATCCAGGAATGGGAGGATTAGATTTATATCGCTCAGAATATATTGATGGACAATGGACAGCACCTGAAAATCTACGATATCCTCTAAATTCTTCTCAAGATGATTTTCATATTATATTTTTAGATGATCCCACAATTCTTCGTACAGAAGGGGCTAGAGAAATGGGATTTTTCTCAAGTAATAGAAACTTATCATCAATGGATGACATTTATTCTTTTAAATTACCTCCTATTTATTTTTCGATCAGTGGTATAGTATATGATGATAGTACTAAATTACCAATATCTGGAGCAGCTATTAGAGTAGAAGGCTCTGATGGTAATATTTACATCGATACTACTGATAGTAAAGGTTATTATATGTTTGATAAAACTCAAATTTTTGAAAATAATACTTACCAGATTTATGTTTCTAAAGAAGGTTATTTTAACGAAAAAGGTATTGAAACAACTGTCGGTTTAGACAGAAGTAAAGATTTAGTTCATGATTTTTATTTAGCTCCTATTCCTAAAAAACCAATTGTATTACCTGATATTTTATATGATTTTGATGATTGGAAACTAAAACCACAATATCAAGATAGCTTAAACGATTTAGTAGAGATTTTAAAAGATAATCCTAATATTGTGATAGAATTAGGATCTCATACAGACTCTCGTGGATCTCTAGAATATAATGATAGTTTATCTTTCAAACGTGCTAAAGAAGTAGTAAATTATTTGATTTCTAAAGGCATAGAACCAGATAGATTGATACCTAAAGGCTTTGGCGAGAGAGTACCTAGAGTATTAGAAAGTGATAAAACAGTCATAATAAAAGGTAAAGAATATACTTTCCCCAAAGGAACAGTGTTAACTGAAGAATACATAAATTCACTAAAAACTGAAGATGAACGTGAGGCTGCTCATCAACTGAATAGACGAACTACTTTCCAAATTATTCGTGAAGATTACGTACCCTCTGGTGAACAAAATAAACCAGTACAAATAGAAATTATTAAAGATGTTAATAAATAAAATTATTATCTGATATTTTTTGAAAAGGAGGTAATTTTCTTATTACCTCCTTTTTTATTTCGTTTATTTGTAATTTTGTAAAAAATATTTATTTATGAATAAAATCAACAATGCTTATGATAAATATGGAGCCTCTAGCCAAAAACAAGATGTTTTCAATGCCATAAAAGATTTATCTCACGGAATATCTGAAACTACTTTTTGTAATTTATTCCCTTCGCCTTTTGATAAACAATTAATAGCTCTGCACGCTGATGGAGCTGGTACTAAATCTGCTTTAGCATATATTTATTATAAAGAAACAGGTGATCTATCTGTATGGGAAAATTTAGCAATAGATGCGATAGTGATGAATACTGATGATATCTTATGTGTGGGTAGCACTGGTCCTTTCTATTTAACAAATATCATTGGAAGAAATAAAAATTTAATAAATCAAGATATAATATCTGCTATAATACAAGGTTTCGAAAAATTCTCACATAAAATGGCTGAGTATAATATAAATATTATACTTACTGGTGGAGAAACTGCTGACATCGGCGATTTGACTAAAACATTAACATTAGATGCTGTAGCTGCTTCATTTATTTCAGAAAATAATTATATAGATAATAAAAATATTCAAAATGGTGATGTGATAATAGGATTAGAGTCTACTGGCCAAGCACTCTGGGAAGATATGCCTAATAGTGGAATTGGCAGCAATGGACTCACCCTGGCTAGACATACTTTATTAAAAAATATTTATAAAAATCTATATCCTGAATCTTTTGATAACAATACTGAAAATGATTTGATATATTGTGGAAATTATTTATTAACTGATGAGTCTCCTATTGCTGGATTGGATATGGGCAAATTTATTCTTAGCCCCACTAAAACATATTTACCTATTATGAAAGAAATTTTTCAATTTTACAGTGATGATATCCATGGCATTATTCATTGCACTGGTGGCGGACAAATTAAAGTTAAAAGATTTATTAATAATTTGAGAATAATAAAAAATAATTTATTCTCTGTCCCTGCATTGTTTGAAATGATCAAAACTTCAGCGAACATTGATTGGAGGCAAATGTATGAGATTTTTAATATGGGACATCGCATAGAATTGTATGTGCCAGCAGATTTAGTAAGTGAAATTATAGCTATTAGTGAGAAATATAATGTGAAAGCTAAACAAATTGGCTATGTAGAAAATAATGATACTACTGAAATAGTTATTAATTCAGAACATGGTGTCTTTGTTTACAAATAAATCCAAATATTTATACACTTTATATCTTCTATTTAATTTTGTTAAGAGATAGATTAATATATTTTATTGAATTATTTGTTAAAAATAATTTTATGAAGACATTATCTTATTAAATTTTTTTTAAATTTATAATGATTGAATGCAATTAGCTTCAATAAATTTTTAGTAACTTTGTAATAAATATTGAAAAAAACAAAATATCAAAAATGAATGCTAAATATACTGAAGAACACATAATATCTTTATCGTGGAACGAGCATGTACGTATGCGCCCAGGTATGTATATAGGAAAAGTAGGCAATGGTAGCTCTAGAGATGATGGTATCTACGTTTTATTAAAAGAGACTATTGATAATTCTGTTGATGAATTTCTAATGGTGAAATATAGCAAAATAGAAATTTCGCTCAAAGATAATTTAGTTAGTGTGAGAGATTATGGTAGAGGAATACCACTAGGTAAAGTGGTAGATGTAGTATCTAAAATTAATACAGGTGCTAAATATGATAGTATAGCTTTCAAAAAAACTGTTGGTCTCAATGGAGTTGGTGCTAAAGCTGTAAATGCTCTGTCTCAATATTATAGAGTTGTTTCATATAGAGAGCACAAAGCTGTAGAAGCTATATTTTCTAAAGGTGTTTTGCAAAATACAAAAAATTTTGATTCTGATGAGGCCAATGGTACTCTAGTGCAGTTTATACCTGATGAAGAAATTTTTGGACAATATGAATTTCATGATGAGTTTATCGAAGATATGCTATGGAACTACGTTTGCCTTAATAAAAAATTGAAAATAATTTATAATGATAAAGAATTTTATAGTGAAAATGGAATCGTAGACTTATTACAAAAAAGAATTTCTAGTGATATAATGTTTGATATCATTCATATTGAGGACGAAGATTTCGAATTTGCTTTCACATATGCTATGGGTGATGCTAATGAAGAAATTTTTTCATATGTAAATGGTCAATATACTGTGCAGGGTGGCACACATGTACAAGCTTTCAGAGAAGCTTTTACAGAAACTATTAGGAATTTCTACAATAAAAATTATGACGCATCAGATATACGTAATGGACTTTTAACTACTTTATCGATTAGAATTCATGAACCAGTTTTTGAATCACAAACTAAAACCAAACTCGGTTCTATGTATATGGTACCTAATGGCAAATCTATTAGATCGTATATAGGAGAAGTGCTAAAGAAACATTTAGATAACGAACTACATCGCCGTCCTGATATTGCAAAAGCTATTCAAGAAAAAATACTTTTTAACGAAAAACAAAGAAAAGATATTAATAATATAAAAAAAGTATCTCGTGAGGTATTGAAAAAAGCTAGCTTACATAACAAAAAACTACGTGATTGCAAAATACATTTTAATACCAATCATGAACGCAGATTAGAAACATCGATTTTCATCACAGAAGGAGACTCTGCAAGTGGTAGCATTACTAAAGCACGTGATGCTAATATTCAAGCAGTTTTTAGCCTAAAAGGTAAACCTCTAAATGTTCATAAAGCTGCTAAAAAATCTATTTTTGCTAATGAAGAATTTGCTCTCTTGATAGCTGCTCTTAATATTGATAATGGACTTGACAATTTAAGATATAATAATGTGATAATAGCTACTGATGCCGATGAAGATGGTAAACATATCAGATTGCTCCTTCTCACGTTTTTCTTAAAATTTTATCCAGATTTAATAAAAGCGGGACATCTATATGTACTACAAACACCACTATTCAGAGTGAGAAATAAACAAAAAACTATTTATTGCTACAATGACACAGAAAAACAAAAAGCACTTAATCAAATAGGTAGTAGTAGCGAAATAACAAGATTTAAAGGATTAGGTGAAATATCTCCAGATGAATTTAGACAATTAATAGGTAAAAATATCAGATTAGAACCCGTTGTTTACAATTCTGAAATAAAAATTGATCAATTACTAAACTTTTATATGGGTGAGAATACTGCTACTAGAACAGAGTTTGTTATAGAAAACCTTAGATATAACGAAATTTTAGATTTATTATAAAAATTTGATTGTATTTATGTAGAATATTCACAAAATAAATTATTTAAAAATTGTATTTCAGTATTTTACAACATTTTTAGATTTTTCCATAATTTTTTATCTGTTTTATTCATTAATAAAACATTTAGATTATCTCTGTGTAAATCTAACTCATAATTATACAAATCGTCTCTTATGAGATTTAACTGATTAATAGATATCTCTTGCCAATTTTTATAAATTATATTTTTTTTAAATAATTCTTGATAAAAATTCTTAAAAAATTCAAAATCATTATTAATTTCTACAGAATAATTATTATTTAGAAATTTTAAAATATGAAAAGCATCAAAATATTCATGAATAGCATGAACGAATTTTTCTTTTTGTGGATGATTTTTATAAATTTTCATAATAATTTCTTCAGGAATGATATCTTTTAAATGTTTAGTAATACTATCAATAGAATTGCTATGTTCTAAAATTTGATAATAAGATTCAATTATTTTAAATAAAAATGTTGGATAAAAAGGATATTTTTTGATTTGATTTTCTAAATTCAAGCTAATAGCTGGCCCAGTACCGAAAACTACTCTATCAGATATTCGAGCAGCAGGATAAACGGTATTATTTAACCAAGAACTTATAATTCCAATTTTTCTAATTTGCTGCATTGTATAAAAATCTTCTCCAGCATTTTTTACCTTGAAACCACCTGCTTTTTTATAAGCTTCTACTCTGAAACTTATAGCAGAACCAATAGGCATAAATGCATATGGCGATTTTATTAAAAGTAATTGCAAAGTATAATAATGTAAAAAAATCTCATAACGAAGCATTGACCTTGCTTTATCTTCTGTCAAATTATCAACTTTATGATAATACGGTACACAAACACCACTCAATAAAGGTAATTGATTGTAAATATCAATAATATTTTCAAAATAATTCGCAGGATAATAAGTGTCAGCATCCATATTTACAATAATATCATTACTCTTAGTAAATGATAAAAATGAATCAATACAAAGCTTACGTGCTAATCCCACACAACCAACATTAGAATGAAATCCATTGCCAGGCGAAGTGTGATCTAACACTATAATAGGTATAGGAAACGAAGCTGATACTTTATTTAAATAAATCAAAGTTTTTCTATTATTTAAAATTATTTCCTTTTTATCTGGTGATTTTCTCCACGACTCTGGTTGATTAATACAAAAAGAAATTATAGCAGGGCGTAGAGATTGTTGGCTTAATTGGTCTAAAATAATAGATACATTGTCTAGCTCATTCATTAATGGAATAGCCACAAATATACGAGATAAATCAGATTTTAACATAAAAATAAATTGAGATAAAATTAATAAAAAAAATTAAGATGGAGGAAGGGGGAGAAATAAATTTAATAATGTTTAAAAATTCATATGCTTATATTTTAAAAATATATTATCTTTGTAACAAAATTTTTGAATATGAAAGATATCGTTTCAAACCTCCAAGAGCACCTATCACAAGGCAAACAACTCAACTTAGAATTCCTCAATAATCTCTACAATAAGATGAAATGCCAAGGTAACGACGTAGTTGATTATCAACATCTAAAAGCTCAAAGCGTCTCTCCACAATGTCCTAATTGCAAAAGCATCCATATCAAAAAAAATGGTCACCAGCAAGGACAACAAATGTATAAATGTAAAAAATGTGGTAAAAACTTCCGTGAGACTACTGGCACCTTTGTCTATTACTTACACAAAAAAGAATTGATGCTTGATTACATTCGTCTGATGCTCGAGGGTAAAACCTTACGTGAATGCTCTAAAGAACTTCGTATTTCTCTACCTACCAG
>JAPXMM010000081.1:0-11699 GCA_033809015.1 Bacteroidales bacterium | reverse complement strand
ATCAACGAGCTAAAAAGAAGAAACACCCCAAGGTAGCAGTATTAGTCGTAACAGACAGAGAAGGTAATTTACTTTTTAAACAGGTTGGAGAGAAAAAAGTAAAGAATGAGCAATTGAGAGAAGAGCTAAAGAATAGATTGTCAGAAAGTAATCTTATATGTGTTAAGCCAAAGAAAGAGTTTAGAAAAGCAGTGAAAAGTTTACAAAGTAAAAAAGTGATAGTAAACAAAAAACAAGTGAAACGAGGTATATATAGTGTCAAGATAGTTGAAAGCAAAATAAGTGATTTCAAGGTGTGGATGAGTAGATTTCACGGAGTAGCTACGAAGTACTTACAGAGCTACTTGATGTGGTTTGTGATAATGAATAAATACTTAAAAGAGCTGATAGATCAAGACATTGGCAGGCTGCTGAACTTGTCATCACACGATAGGTGGGCGTGGGACAAGTATAGAGAGATAGTAAGTCAAAGATATGAATAACATATTGTTAAGTATAACAATATATTATTATTCACTCTCCCTTTCCCCTTCCTCTATTTCACTCTTCTTACTATAATATCTTTACTGTTAAACACAGTAACATTTAATGTGGCACTATAGCATAGCTACATTATTTAATCTTTGTATAAAGTATGGAATGATAATAGTTTAATTTTGATAAAAGTTGTTTATTCATATAATTTATCAAATTAACATTTACAACTTTATATTATTAAACTTATTAATTGTATATAAAATATTCTCAAATAAGGGGTTAAACTTCTAATGCATTTATAAAAAAGATATTTTTTCAATATATTTTAGTAAGGTGCTTCATAGGAGCCGTAATAATCTTCATCAATGTCTTCATTAATTTTTGACTGAAAAACTTGTTTTTCGAAATTTATATTAGAAATATCCTCATCAGTAAATAATGCAAACTGGTTGAGAAAATAAAGATTTACAGTTCCCAATGGACCATTTCTATGTTTTAGTAGGATTATTTCAGCTTTATTTTTAACCGCTGCTAATTTGTCTTCATCTACTTGCTCATCTTTCATATAGTATTCAGGTCTATAAATACCAATCACAATATCAGCATCCTGTTCTATAGCTCCAGATTCTCTAAGATCAGATAATTGTGGACGTTTAGTGCCGCTTCGTTTTTCTACATCACGACTTAATTGTGATAAAGCAATCACAGGTATATTTAGTTCTTTTGCTAAAGCTTTTAGTGATCTACTAATAGAGGCTATCTCTTGTTCTCTATTACTATTTCTATCTATTTTAGCTGTCATTAATTGCAAATAATCTATATAGATAGCTTGTATATCATATGCTTGCTTTAGTCTACGTGCTTTAGCTCTTAATTCAAATATAGATAAGGCAGGGGTGTCATCCAAAAATAATTTAACATTAGATAATTTATTCATTGCTTCATTTAAAGTCATCCATTCCATATCATCTAATTCACCTTTCCTTATTCTTTCACTTGATATTTGTGTTTGAGCAGATAATATTCTAATCACTAATTGTGGTGCAGTCATTTCTAAAGAAAAAAATGCTATAGGGAAGCCAAACTCCACAGCCATATTTCGCGCCATAGATAGGGCAAAAGCCGTCTTTCCCATACCAGGTCTAGCTGCTATAATTATTAAATCAGATGGTTGCAAGCCACCTGTCAGCTGATCTAAATTGTAAAAACCTGATACTACGCCAGTATATTCACCTTGATTTTTGTAAGCAGTTTCTATCTGTTCTCTCACTACTTGTAATACTGATGGCATAGATCTAAAAGAACGTCTGAGGTTTTGTTCATTAATCTGGAATAAAGCATTTTCAGCTTCATTTAATGTGTCGAAAGCATCGGAAGTAGCATCATAGGCTTCAGTTATAATATTATTTGATATTTCTATTAGTTTACGTTGTATGTATTTTTCTATTAAAATTCGTGCATGATATTCTATATTAGCAGCAGATATTACCCTATCGGTTAATTGTGCGATATATGCTGGCCCACCAATGATGTCGATTTCACCGTTCTTCCTTAAATAATTTGTTACTGTTATCACATCTATTGGTTCACCTATTGGATATAATGCTAAGATAGCAGCAAAAATACGTTGATGTGCTTCTTTATAAAATACTTCTGGCTGCAATATATCTATTACAGTGGCTAATGCATTAGGTTCTATTAATAATGCTCCTAATACTACCTCTTCAGTTTCTAAATCACTTGGTGGTATTTTACCACCAAATATTTCTCTGGATTCTATATTTTTAGTCTTTGAACTGCTTTGAGTTGCTTTTTTAGTCGTAGTTTTCTTTTCTTCAGCCATAAAAATTTTCTTATTTTACAAATGTATTAATAAAAATTATTTTTTTAAAATTTTATTTATTGATATTAAACAATAAAAAATATGATAAATATTATATATATTTATATTGTTAAAAATTATTAGATTTGCAAAAAACAAATATGCCAAATACCATAATTGATAAAAATGTTTTAGATGATGTATTAAAAAAGTTTAATGTTAGCTCTCTGGTTGATACATCTATCAGGCAGATGTGCCAAATCGTAGATAATTTAGAAAAAGAAACAGGTGTTAGATATATAAGGATGGAGTTAGGTAATCCTGGCCTATCACCCGTGCAACTCGGAGTGGATGCTGAGATAGAGGCTCTCAAGCAAGGTATTGCTGCTATTTACCCTGATATACAAGGTTATAAACCATTAAAAAGTGAAATTAAAAAATTTGTAAAAAATTTTCTAAATTTAAATGTAAATGAAGAAAATTGTTTACCTACCGTAGGATCTATGATGGGAAGTTTTACTTCTTTTATGACCCTCATGCATACTCATAAAGATAAGAAAAAATTATTGTTCTTAGATCCAGGTTTCCCTGTTCATAAATTACAAGCTAATGTTTTAGGTTCAGGTGTAGATCATTTTGATGTTTATAATTATCGTGGTAAAAAATTAGAAGAAGTATTAGAAAAGTACTTATCTACAGGAGAATTTTATGGGCTTATATATAGTAATCCAAACAATCCATCTTGGATAGTTTTCACTGATGAAGAGCTCCAAATAATTGCAAAAATAGCTAATAAATATGATGTTGTTGTCATAGAAGATTTAGCTTATTTCGGAATGGATTTTAGACAAGATTATGGTAAACCAGGTGTACCTCCATATCAACCTACAATTGGGAAATACTATGATCAATATATTCTTCTTATAAGTAGCTCAAAAGTCTTTTCTTATGCTGGACAAAGGATAGGTATGATGGTAGTTAGTCCAGAATTATTTAATAGACATTTTCCAGATCTCAAAACTAATTTTCATTCAGATCATTTCGGTACAGCATTGATTTTTGAAAGTATTTATAGTGTTAGTAGTGGCACGAGTCATTCTCCACAATATGCTTTATATGCTATTCTGAAAGCTGTAAATGAAGGCAAATATAATTTTAGAGACGAAGTACTTATCTATGGAGAAAAAGCTAAAATAATGAAAAAACATTTCTTAGAAAATGGATTTCAATTAGTTTATGACAAAGATGTAGATAAGCCTATTGCTGATGGATTTTATTTTACAGTTAAATATCCTGGCCTAGACGGTAATGAATTTCTTTATCAATTGTTACTACATGGTATTGGTGCTATATCACTAAAAATTACAGGGTCAGATATTCATGAGGGGATAAGAGCATGTGTATCATTGATACCAATGGAAATGATGGATGAGCTAGGAAGAAGATTAAAAATTTTCAGAGAAAATATAGAACAAAATAATAAATAAATAAACGATATGGCAAAATTTAAAGGTGCAATAGTAATAGACATAGAAAAATGTAAAGGGTGTGGCTTATGTATAGATATATGCCCTCAAAATGTCATAGCTCTTGGTAATAATGTAAATACCAAAGGTTATTTCTATGCTGATATAGTTAAAGAAGAATGTACAGCTTGTGAAAATTGCGTTATGGTATGCCCAGATGCTGTTATTACATTGTATAAAGCAAAAGTAGAAGTTTAATATTTTAAAAAAAAGTACAAAATATGGGAGAAATACGTTTAATGATGGGAAATGAAGCTATTGCTGAAGCTGCAATACGTGCTGGTTGCGATGGCTATTTTGGTTACCCCATCACCCCTCAATCTGAGGTATTAGAGTATTTAATGGCTGAGAAGCCTTATGAACGTACCGGCATGATAGTTTTACAAGCAGAGAGTGAAGTAGCATCTATTAATATGCTATATGGTGGTGGTGCTGCTGGCAAAAGAGTTATGACTACATCTTCTAGCCCCGGTATTAGCTTAATGCAAGAAGGAATTTCTTATATGGCTGGTGCTGAAATTCCTTGTTTAATAGCAAATGTTGTGCGTGGTGGTCCTGGATTAGGAACTATTCAACCATCTCAAAGTGATTATTTCCAAGCTACTAAAGGTGGTGGACACGGAGATTATTATTTGTTCGTTTTAGCTCCTTCTTCTGTTCAAGAAATGTCTGACTTTGTAAAACTTGGTTTCGAAATGGCTTTTAAATATCGTAATCCAGTAATGATCTTATCAGACGGAGTTATTGGTCAAGTAATGGAAAAAGTTGAACTTTTTGATCCTATACCTAGAAGAACTGAAGAGGAAATTATTAAGGAATGCCCTTGGGCTACTACAGGAAAAACTCCAAATAGAGAACGCAATATTATTACCTCTCTAGATTTGGATCCTATTAGACAAGAAAAACATGTAATGCATCTCAAAGAAAAATTTGAAAAAATGAAAGAAGATGCTATGTGGGAAAATATTAATACAGATGATGCAGAATACTTAATAGTAGCTTATGGTTCTAGTGCTAGAATTGGACAAAAAACTGTAGATTTAGCTCGTGCAGAAGGTATTAAAGTTGGTTTATATAGACCAATTACTTTATATCCTTTCCCAGATAAAGAACTTGAAAGATTATCTAAACAAGTAAAAGGTATATTATCTGTTGAAATGAGTTTGGGACAATTAATTCAAGACGTTAGATTAGCAGTGCATGATAGAGTCCCAGTAGAGCATTATGGTAGAGTAGGTGGATCAATACATACTCCATTCCAAGTATTGAATGCATTAAAAGAAAAAATTGTTAACAAGTATTAAAGATTGTAATTATGGATGTAAAATTTGAAAGTTGGAAAGAAATAATAAAAGATGAAAACATTGTCTTCAAAAAGACTAAAGTTCTCACAGATAATGCTTTATCGTATTGCCCTGGTTGTGGTCATGGAGTAACTCATAGATTGATAGCAGAGACAATAGAAGAAATGGACATACAGGATCAAACTATTGGTATTGCCCCAGTAGGTTGTTCTGTATTAGCTTATGAATTTTTTGATATAGATATGCAACAAGCAGCTCATGGTAGAGCTACTGCCCTTGCTACCGCTATTAAAAGACTCTATCCTAATAAATTCGTTTTTACTTATCAGGGAGATGGCGATCTCGCTGCTATAGGTGGTAATGAAACTCTACATGCATGTAATAGAGGAGAAAATATCGTTGTTATTTTTATTAACAATGGTATATATGGTATGACCGGTGGACAAATGGCTCCTACTACATTAGACGGTATGGTAACTGCTACTTCTCCATATGGTAGAGATCCAAAAATAATGGGTCATCCTTTACATATTACTGAATTAGTTGCTATGCTACCAGGTACCTATTATGTTACTAGACAATCTGTTCATAAACCTGCTAACGTTAGAAAAACTAAAAAAGCTATAAGAAAAGCTTTTGAAAATCAACAGCAAAATAAAGGATTATCCTTTATAGAAATAGTTTCTAACTGTAATAGTGGATGGAAAATGACACCTGTAGAGGCTAATAAATGGATGGAAGAAAATATGTTTAAAGTTTTCCCTCTTGGTGATATAAAGGTAGATGGCCAAATAGTTAAAGAATTTTAAAATTGTATTATTATGACAGAAGAAATAATTATCGCAGGCTTTGGTGGACAGGGTGTCCTATCAATGGGTAAGATTTTAGCAACTGCTGGAATGAAGCAAGGTCTAAATGTTAGTTGGTTCCCATCCTATGGTCCAGAAATGCGTGGTGGTACCTCTAATGTAACAGTTATCCTTAGTGATGAACGTATTAGTAGTCCTGTATTAAATGAATTTGACACAGCAATAATCTTAAACCAACCTTCTTTAGATAAATTTGAAAATTCTGTGAAACCAGGCGGCATCTTAATATATGATCCACATGGCATCACCCGTCATCCTGAAAGAACAGATATAAAAATTTATCAAATAGAGGCTTCTAGCAAAGCTGTAGAAACAGGTAATATGAAAATTTTTAACATGTTCGTGCTAGGTGGTTATCTAAAAATAAAACCTATAGTATCTTTTGAATATGTCGAAGAAGGCCTCAAAGAATCTTTACCAGAACGCCATCATCACTTGATACCAGCTAATTTAAATGCTATCAAAGTAGGACAAGAAATTATCAAACAAATTAGATAAATCTAGTTGAATTATACTAATTTTCTATTAGATTCTCTTTATACAGAATTTTCTCAACCTAAATATTGGGAAATAGATCCAATTAAAATTCCCGCTATTTTTTCTAATCCTTTAGATATAGAGATAGCGGGTTTTTTTAGTGCTATAATTGCTTGGGGAAAACGCGAAAATATTGTAAAAGCTGCTAATAAACTTATTCAATTGATGAATTATCAGCCATATAAATTCATAACTGGACAAAAAAATAAATGGAAATCTTGTAAATCTTTTGTTTATCGCACTTTCCAGCCAGTTGATTTATTTTATTTTTTAGATGCCCTGCGTCTGATATATTTTAAATATGATAGTTTGAATAATTTTGTTAAAATTCATTATGATAAAAATAATGATTTGCTAGATAGCATTAGAGCTATTAGAGATTTATTTTTGTCTGTACCTCATGAGCATCGCAGCGAAAAGCATATCCCCAACCCAGATAAAAATAGTGCTTGCAAGAGAATAAATTTATACTTCAGATGGATGGTTCGCCACAATAATGAAGGATTAGATTTTGGAATTTGGCAAAATATACCGACATCCTCTCTATATATACCTTTAGATTTACATGTAGGAATGGCTGCACGAGAATTAGGACTTTTATCTCGTAAACAAAATGACCTCAAAGCTGTGTTGGAATTAACAAATAACCTGAAATTATTAGATCCTGTAGATCCGATTAAATATGACCTTGCACTTTTTGGTTATAATTACTATAAAAATAAAAATTTTGATTTTATTAATAAAGTTTAACTTTGTATAATTTTTTAATCTTTTAAGAAATGAAATTTAATTTTTTATTTGCATTGTTATTATTATTGAGTTTAACATCATGCTCGAGCTATTATTATCCTAATTTATTGATGACTAATTTAGATGAAAAAGATCTAAAAGATATTAATGAGCTACAAATGCCACCAGCTCAAACTATTAAAAAAGGAGATCAATTCGTTATATCTGTATATCCTAATAAAGGTGAAAAACTAGTCATTTCGCCTAATGTTAATAATACAATAAATGGAGACAATGCATCTAATATTAGCTACTATGTTAATGAAAATGGTAATATTGATTTACCATTATTAGGTGATATTTATGTAGAAGGTATGTTAATTGAAAAATTTAAAGATACACTTACTAAATTATATTCTCACTTTATCACCGATCCATACGTGATTCTTAGCTGGACAAATAAAAAAGTTTATGTTTTTTCGCAAGGCAATGGCAATGCTACAGTGATTCCTTTTTCTAATTCGTATATTACATTACTAGATGCCATTACGGGCAGTGGTGGCATAGGAGAAGCTAATTCTAATAAAATCATAATAGCTAGACCACTGAATAATGAACGAAATTTTTCTTTTTATCAGGTAAATTTACAAGATAAAGAAAATCTATATATAGGGAATGTTTATCTCAAAGATGGTGATATGGTATATGTTATTCCTAAACAAAGAGTTCTATACAGAGCTGTAAGCGAAGTATCTCCTTATTTATCATTTTTAAATACTGTTTTAATTATTTTTCAATTTTTTATAAAATAAATATATAAAATGTTTACGAGTGATGATCTAGTAAAGCTCAGGAGTGAATTGAATGAAATTGACGATAAGCTATTTACTTTATTTATAAAAAGATATAAATTGTGCAAACAAATTGGAGAAATTAAGAAATCTCTCAATATTCCTATTTATCAACCTCAAATTTATAATGATAAATTAAATAGAATTATTGAAAAAGCACAAGTCGAGAATATTCCAAAGGATGTGGTAGAGAAATTATATAATATAATTCATGAAATATGTGTAGATGTACAATCTATGGATTAAATTAAGCTTTGAAAGTTTAAAAAATGAGAAATATTTTTTTTAGAGTTTATTATAGTATAAAATACTATTTGACTAAAAAAAATCCTATAAATTTACATTCTCCATTTCTATATCAATTATATTTGAAAACATATAGAATAGATTATAAAATACCGCAACAGCTCATTTCTTATCAAAATAAACTATCTAAGTGCAACGATTATATAGAGTTTCAATCATTAGGTGCTAACAAAAAATTTATAAAAATTAGAGTAAACAAATGGCAAAAAAGAATATCTACTAAATTGCAAAAACGTAGATATATCATAGGATTAGCTGAATATTTTAATGCCAAAAAAATTTTAGAATTAGGTGGAGGATTTGGGAAAACATCTGCTATACTTTCTTTATCTTTGCCACATACTGAAATTTATACTATTGAAGGAGTAACTGTACTCAATAATTATATTACTAATTTGAAAAATGAATTAAATTTAGTGAATTTACACAATTATAATCTTGATTTTGATACTGCAATAGATAAATTTATTAACGAAAATGAAAAATTTGAATTAATAATTGTAGATGGGTCACATCATTATGAAGCTACTCTCAATATAATAAATAAATTACCTGCCATTCTATCAGAGCAATCAATTATAATTCTCGATGATATTAACTATTCTCAAAGTATGTATCAAGCATGGAAAGAAATAATTAAAAATAATGATTTTTTTGATGTTAAATGGGAAAGAAATGGTTATGGACTGTTAATTAAAAATCCTAATTTAAGTAAACAAGTTTTAAAAATATAATAAAAAAAGTGATAAGTGCATAAAATAAAGAGATTTTATAAAATGTAGCTGAAATAAAAGAGTGAATATTTTTTTAGATTTTTATAATAATTTACTAAAATATATTTTTCTTATATTTTCATTTTTGATGATATCCTTAATAAAATTTCATAATTATTTGTATTTATAATATTTATGTAAATTAGAACATATTAAAATATTTCATTATAATTTTTTATTTTAGCATAAAACAAACAAAGAAAAATTAATATATCATTAATTTAAAGTTATTTTAAAACATATGTATAAATTTGTAAAAATTTAAGAAAATGGGAAAAAATTTTTTACGGACTAAAATAATAGCTACTATTGGACCAACTTCATGGAATAAAGAGACTATAGAAAAAATGCTATTGGCTGGCACAAATGTTTTTAGATTAAATTTTTCACATTTTAATGAAGAAAAATTCGAAGAAATCATAGATATCATTAGAGAGACATCTACGAAACTCAAACTCCCTTGTGCTATTTTAGCAGATTTACAAGGTCCTAAACTTAGAATTGGTGAAATAAAACAAGGGACAATCCTCAAAAATGATTCTTACATTTTCATTACTAATAAAGAAATTATAGGTGATGAGAATGGTTTCACACTTAGATATGATAATTTTAATGAACTTCATAAAGGTGATCAAGTACTTATCGATGATGGTAAAATAATATTAAGAGTAGAAGAGATTATAAGTGAAAAAGAATTAAAAGCGAAAGTCATACGCGGTGGGCTATTATTATCTCAAAAAGGGTTCAATATCCCTCATGTAAACCTATCTATTCCTTCTCTCACTGATAAAGATAAAGAAGATATTAAATTTATAATTAATCATGATTTTGATTGGCTTGCACTTTCTTTTATTAGAAGTGCAAATGATATTATACATTTAAGAGAATATTTAGCATCTCTCAATAGTGATATAAGCATAATAGCCAAAATAGAAAAACCTGAAGCACTAAAACAATTAAATCAAATAATTAGTTTATCTGATGGAGTAATGATAGCTAGAGGAGACCTAGGCGTAGAAGTGCCTATATATCAATTGCCTATTTGGCAAAAAAGAATTATCACTAGAGCCCGACAATTAGCTAAACCTGTCATCGTAGCTACACAATTACTCAGAAGTATGATAGATGATATTATTCCTTCTCGAGCAGAGGTTACTGATATTGCAAATGCAGTGCTAGATGGTACAGATGCTCTACTATTGACTGATGAAACAAGCCTTGGTAATAATCCTATTTTGGTTATAGAAACTATGGCTAAAATTATTGGTGAAGTTGAAAATAATCCAGAATTTAATAAATTACTTACTAAAAATTTCAAAATGGCTTCACCGCTCAAAATTAATTGTAATAAAATTCAATACGTTACTGCATCTATAGCTGCCGATGTCGTTTTAACATATCCTATCTCTGCGATAATTGGTCTTACCTATACAGGATCATCTATTATTCAAATATCTTCTTATCGTTCTCCTGTACCTATTTTTGCTTTCACTTCTCAAAATAAAGTCATTAGAAAGCTTTCACTAATATGGGGAGTAAGGTCTTTTTTTTATGATAATCAAAATAGTACAGATGAAACAATAGAAGATACCCTTAATTTTTTAAAAGAAAATGAATATTTAGAACCTGGTGATTGGGTCATACATACTGCAAGTATGCCGATAAATGCAAAAAAGCACATAAATACTATCAAGATTTCAATAGTAGAATAAAAAATTACAAGAATAAATTTTGTAAAATATTGAAATACAAAGAGAAAAAAGGGATTTAAGAATAATATTTAAATGTTATGAATTAAATATGTTGATGACATTAAATCGCTATACCGCTCCCATGCTCGCCTATCCGACGCCGCCAAATTTAATAGCCTCCCTGTATCTTCTATAATCTTATCCGCCAGATACTTTCCCCTCACTACAAACCACATTATATAGTTTGTTAAATACTTCGTAGCCACTCCACGAAACTTATAATATATCCAGCTAACAAAATTTGTAATCTTCTTATGAACAGTGGATACACTATATATCCCTCTCTTCATATTATTTTTGTTAGTTATCTCTTTGTGTTTGATATGCTCTGCAGTTACTGTCTTAAAAGCTTTTATATTGCTGCCACATACCACAGAATCATTGGATATTCTATGTTTTAGAAAATCAGATATGTGATCGGCTTGCACTCTTTCATCTTCTAATTTTTTGAACAAAATATTTCCACTCCTATCTGTGGCAGCTAATACTGCAACTTTTGTTGGCTTCTTTTTCTTTAATTTTTTCATCTCTTTCTTGTCTCGTTTCTTTTTGCCTTTTTCAGAATAATTCATTAGAAGCTCTTCTAATTCGACTACTCCGAAGAAATTAACATTATCTTCAAATGACTGCATAGCACACAAGATTCTGTGTCGCCAAAAGAAACTTGTTTGCAAGCAAATACCTACATTTTTGGCACATTCTCTCAATGTCATTCCTGCTGACATACATTTTATGTATTCTAACATTTTATCTT
>JAPXMM010000080.1:0-11846 GCA_033809015.1 Bacteroidales bacterium | reverse complement strand
GTAAATACCTATCAGAAGGCGTCATTAGTAATACTGGCAGAATGCTTAACCTTGCATCTTCGGATAGATTTGCCTGGTATGAATATTTTAGAGTGAGTAAAATATCATATATTGTTTGAAACATTTGGAAAATGTTCGTTATCAAATCTAAGATAATTTACTTACTTATCATTTACCATTTAACCCAAAATTAAAATATACTACCTTTTTTGTATATTTGCTTATTTTTCAACATTAAATAAAAATATTTAGTAAAATAACCCTAAAATAGTTTTTACTCTAAAAATTATTTATCATTTTTAAATTTTTCTATTAAATTTGCTATAAAATTTAACAAAATGAAAATTGATAAGAAGCAATTTATTCCTTATGCTGTGGCTTTAGTCGTTATTTTAGCAGTATTATTAATATTTCTAAGTCCTATGCTTTCTGGTAAAATCATAGCTCAACCAGATATAATGCAGCATGCTGGGATGTCAAAAGAAACACAAGATTATTACAAGCAAACAGGTGAGCAAGCTTTTTGGACAACACGTTTGTTTAGTGGTATGCCTACTTATTTGATTTCTATGCGATATAATGATATTCTAGTTTCTAAATTAGATAAAGTTTTTACACTTTTTTTACATCCTCATATGGGATATCTTTTTCTGTTATTTGCTGGTTTTTTATTTTTGATGAAAGTTATGAAAATAGACACATGGGTTTCTATTATCGCAGCTTTAGCATTTACTTTATCAAGTTATTTTATTATAATTTTACAAGTAGGACATACATCTAAACTCCATGCTATAGGATATATGGCTCCTTATCTGGCGTCTGTTATTTTGATTTATCAAAAAAAGTATAAATGGGGGGCTCTATTAGCTACGCTATTTTTAGCTTTGAATATTAGAAGTAATCACCTACAAGTAACTTATTATTTAGCAATGATTACTCTTTTTGTAGCTATTTATTTTACAATAGTGTATATTAAGGAAAAAGATTGGAAACATATAGGTTACGCTACTTCTATTATGCTAGTTACTGCTATTCTAGGTGCATTACTCAATTTTAGCTTAATGTATGTAACTAATGAATATAGCAAAGAAACTACTCGTGGGAAATCTGAATTATCTACTGCTCAAAAAACTACTGGTTTAGATAAAGATTATATTACTCAATGGAGTTATGGAATAGATGAGACTATGACTTTATTAATTCCAAATTTCAAAGGTGGTGTAAGCGATAGGATTGCTACTGTAGCACCAAATTCTTTATCAGCTGCTGATAGACAATTGAAGAATACCGTAGGCAGCTGGGAAGCCTATTGGGGCAATCAACCGTTTACTTCAGGTCCTGTTTATGCTGGTGCTGTTGTTATGCTTATCTTTTTTATCAGTTTAGCTTTTATGTGGAAGAATAAAATTAGTATACCTTTGTTATTAGTTGCTATTTTAGCCATTATGCTAGCTTGGGGACGAAATTTCATGCCTCTTACTAATTTTTTTATAGATTATATCCCTTTATATAGTAAATTTCGTACACCATCAATGATACTTATAATCGCGGAATTAATAATTCCTATATTTTTCGCTTTTCAGGTGTATGATATTTTCAAAAATCCAGATTTTTATAAAAAAAATATAAAAAAAATATTAATCATTGGTGGCATTGTTTGTGCTATAGTATTTTTTATTGCTGTTAGTCCTTCTACTTTTTCTAATTTTCTGTCTCCCAGAGACCAGGAAGTTATAAGTCAATATCAAGCACAGGGATATCAAATGGATGACTTTGTAGCTTCTTTAGTAGCTGTAAGAGCTAAAATGCTTAGTAACGATGCATGGCGTACATTGATTTTTATGTTACTTACTTTACTTGTAATGGTTTTATATATTAGAAAATCTATTCCTAAATCTGCTTTTTTGATATCTTTAGGTTTACTAGTAGCTATAGATTTAATTCCTGTTAATAAAAGATATTTAAATGAATCACATTTTATTTCTAAGAAGAAATATGAAAATCCTTATCCTATGTCTCCAGCAGATCAATATATTTTAGCTTATAATAAAGATGGACAAGGTAAAGTATTAAACTTGACTGTAAATGTGTTTAATGATGCCTCTACTGCTTATTATCATCGTGATATTGGTGGATACAATGCTGCTAAACTAAAACGTTATCAAGAGCTAATAGATTATCATTTATTACCAGAAATTCAAAGATTCGTTTCTATTTTTAATAATCAGAATTTAACTCTTGGTAAAATAGATAGTGCTTTAGCTAATTTAAATGCTATTAATATGTTAAATACTAAATATATTATTTTACAAAAAGATCAAATGCCATTAATTAATACACATGCATGCGGATATGCTTGGAATGTCAAAGATGTAAAATTAGTACCTAATGCAGATGCAGAAATTACAGCATTAGCATCTATTGATCCACATAAAACTTTGGTTATTCAAAATAAATATTGGGATGAGAAATATAATAATGCCCTTTCTTCTTTAGATACTAATTTTAAAATTGAAATTTCTAATTTTTCTCCCAATGAGATTAATTATAAATACTCTTCATCTGCTCCACAGATAGTAGCTTTCAGTGAAGTATATTATCCCGAATGGGAGATGCAAATAGATGGTAATAAACAACCAATTATGAAAGCTAACTATGCAATACGTGCTGCATATTTGCCTGCTGGTAATCATGAAATTAAAATGCATTTTGTTTCCAGGATTTATAATAAAGCTAAACCTATTACTCTAACTGCTAATATTTTATTTATTTTGATACTAATAGGTGCTATAGTTCAAGAATTTTTAAAATTTAGAAAAACTAAGAAAGCTGAATCATAAATTTATAATTGTTATGATTATAAACTTATAACCTACTTGATTAAATAGCTGAGATTTTTAACTTTTTTTTTCAGTAATATCTTTTTTAAATATTATATCTATTAAATTGAAATAGATGTTTAGATAATAAATTTTGCAAAAAATTTTTGTAATAATTGAATAATTTTTCAATTATTAATCAGCTCGAGTTAATACCTGCATTGGGGAATGATTTATTTACAAATTTATTTAGGTAATTAATTAATTACCTAAATAAAAAATACGTTTTATCAAAGCATTTTATATTGGAGATTTTTCATTTTATAAATGTTTAAAGTAATCTATGATATACTAAATTAAATAAATTAGTATTTATACTTTAATAATTATACATTATAGGAAAATTAATTGAAAATTAAATTTTTAATAACTATTGTTTTAAAATATAAATCAATACAGATTTATAATATATAAATATGATTGATTAAATATCATTACTTATTTTAAACATAAAATATATGATTGTCTAAAACGCTTAATAGCAGATAGATAGGAAATATTTTTTTTGTTTCTTTTTATGGTTGAAAAAGAAAAATTTTATAAGAAAATTTTTATTAAAAATCTAATTACACTATTATGAAATATAGTTATTAATGATAAATTCACAATAATAATTATTACATAAACTCCTAATTAATTTTATTTATTTAATAAAAAATAGAATTAAATAAATTTAAAAATATTAATATTAAAATGACTAAATAATTTTTACTTGAAGAAATAAAATCCGATATAAATACAAAAAGATAAACATATTAATGTTTATCTTTTAAAAAAAAATATAAAAAATTTTTTATTTTTTATTATTAGATTGTGATAAAAATTCATTTACCTTATCACTATCGACAATAGATTCTTTGAATTGATAAGAACCTGTCTTAGGTGATTTAACCATACGAATAACTTTGGTTACATTTTTATTTTTAATATCACGATATCCTGCAACTGTTTTCTTTGCCATAATTCAATATTATTTAATTTCTTTGTGAATTGTATATTTTTTCAAATATGGATTATATTTTTTTAATTCCAATCTTTCAGGTGTATTTTTACGATTTTTAGTAGTTACATAACGAGAAATACCAGGTACACCAGTACCCTTTTGCTCTGTACATTCTAATATCACCTGCACTCTAGCATCTTTTGATTTCTTTGCCATATTTAACTCATTTATATTTAAAGTTTGCAAAAATAGTAATTTTTTTTGAGATAAAAAAATTATTTATAAAAAAATTATTGTTAAAGTAACAACAACACCCATAAAAATAAGATAAATGAGCCAATAAAAATTTTCTTTTTTAGTATTCATATTATTTTTTATTTATTAGACTAAATTAATTTGAAAAAGTTTATTATCTAATTAAAATATTTTAAGACGAAAATGTAAAATATGCGTTTAAATAACAAATATTTTTCCCTGTTTTATTATTGTTTAAACTAATATTTTTAAATTGAGAATAAACGAAATTTTTTAAAAAATGAAATATCCCTTTTTTTAAATTACATTTATTTCTAAAAAAAATTATATTTTAGCAAAAAATTTCAGATTATGATATTAAAGTATTTGCCAGAACGTACCAAAAAAATACGTAAAACAGGTATCACCATGGTTATGGATAAGGGGCTTTCACCTATTGAAGCAGAGGGTTTAATGCAATCCTCTTCGGATCTTATTGACTTTATTAAATTAGGATTTGGTACCTCTATAGTTACTCAAAATCTTGAGAGGAAAATTCAAATTTACAAAGAAGCTGGTGTTAAAGTTTATTTCGGTGGCACCTTATTCGAGGCTTTTATAGTGAGAAAACAATTCTCAGATTATATTAAATGGATGAAAAAATTTAAAATTGATACTGTAGAAGTATCTGACGGTAGCATAGAGCTAGATCATGAAAAAAAATGCGAATATATTAATATTTTAGCTAAAGATTATTTAGTACTTTCTGAAGTAGGCAGCAAAGATGAAACTATACTTGTAAGGCCAAACCTTTGGGTAAAAGATATGAAAGAGGAATTAGAAGCAGGCTCATCATATGTAATCGGTGAAGCACGTGAAGCTGGTAATGTCGGCATTTACACCAAATCAGGAAATGCTCGCGTTTCATTAATTGAAAAAATAAAAAAGGAATTATCCCCTGATAAAATTATTTTCGAAGCACCACAAAAAAATCAACAAATATTTTTTATCAAAGAATTCGGCTCTAATGTCAATTTAGGTAATGTTTCTTATCAAGATGTAATAGCTCTTGAAACTCTTCGTTTAGGCTTACGTGGTGATACTTTTTTTAATTTCTTTCCTGAAGAATTCGAAGAATATAAACCGAAATGATTTTTAATAGGATCATTTAGCTAATAAATTTGTTGAATTAATTTTCTAATAAATGTAATGAAAATACAAAAAAATGTTTCTCTAAAAGATAAACATACTTTCCATTGTGAATGCTATGCAGATACTTTCATTGAAGTAGATGAAGAAAATGATTTGATCCAGCTAGATCTTGATTTTTCAGAAATTTACCAGAAAGCATTTTTTATCGGTGAAGGTAGTGATATTTTAATCACAAAAAATTCTTTACCACTCGTAATTCATTGTAACATTAATTTTATTGAAATAGTAGAAGATGATTCAGATAATGTAATTGTGAGTGCAGGTGGAGGCACTAAATGGGATGAATTAGTTGATTTTTGCGTTAAAAACAATTTGTGGGGAGTTGAGAATTTATCGGGCATCCCATCCAGTTGTGCAGTAGCTCCTATACAAAATATAGGTGCTTATGGTGCTGAATTTGCTGAAGTTGCTTATAAAATTTATGGATATAACTTCAAAACTCATAAATTTGAAATGTTTACTCTTAATGATTTGTCTTTTAGCTATAGAAAAAGCAAATTACAACAAATGCCTGAAATATTTGTTACTAAAATTGAAATTATATTACATAAAAATCCACAGCCAAACTTATCATATAAAGATTTAAAAAATAAGTTTCAGGATATAAATCCTTCGTTGTATGAAATTCGAAATACTGTATTAGAAATAAGAGACAATAAAATTCCTCAACCAGATAAAATAGGCAATGCAGGTTCTTTTTTTAAAAATCCCATATGTTCTAAAAATGAATTAGAAATTTTAACAAAAAAATTCCCTGATATATGTTTTTTCCAATATTCGGATGATAAATTTAAAATATCTGCTGCGTGGTTGATAGAAAAAGCTGGGTGGAAAGGATATAGAGAAGGAGATGCTGGAGTCTCTCCTAATCATTCATTGATACTTGTTAATTACGGTAATGCTACTGGCCAAGATATTTTAAATCTTGCAAATAAAATAATAGAATCTGTCAAAAATATCTTTGATATAAAATTAGAACCTGAGGTTAAGATTTTATAACTATCACAATAATTAAGTATTAATCAATAGATGTAAATAACATTCATATCTGATATTTATCACATAATCTTTAATTTTTAATTTCTTTTTATAATTTTGTAAATAAAAATTTATGAAAATTATGAATATAATGACATTATTGCCATTGATATGGTTATTGACATTCTGCTCACCTAACAATAATCAATCTAAAGATATTGATAAAAATACTCAAACCATTCAAAATGATAATACACAAATAACTTATGATATACAAGTTAATAACTCTTCTACAAGTAACAAACCAACTGGGAAGGTGGAATATCTAAGTACAGATGATTTTATTAATAAGGTTTTTGATTATCGTAATAGTACTGCTTGGAATTACAAAGGCAAAGTGCATTGTATCATAGATTTTTATGCAGAGTGGTGTGGACCTTGCAAAAGAGTTGCTCCTATTATGGAGCAATTGGCCCAAAATTATTCTAAAGATATTCAATTTTACAAAGTAGATACTGATAAAGAACAAGAACTAGCTCGTGCTTTTGGAATAAAATCTATTCCTACTATTATGATATGTCCTCTTAATGGCGATCCAGTGATGGCTGTAGGTGCTTACCCTAAAGAAGAATATCAAAAAATGATTTCTCAAATTATTTATAAACAATAAAATCAAATAGTTATGATAGTACATTTGACAGCAGAGACTTTTAAAGAAAAAGTTTTTGATTATGTAAACGAAAAAGAATGGAAATATAAAGGTGATAAACCCGCTATTATTGATTTCTATGCAGATTGGTGTTCCCCATGTAAAATGCTTGCACCAATTTTAGAAGAAATAGATGCTGAGTATAATGGTAAAATTCAAATTTACAAGATAAATACCGAAGAAGAGCAAGAGCTTTCTTATGCATTTGGCATTCAAAGTATACCTAGTTTATTATTTATTCCCATAGATGAAGAACCACGTATAGCTGTGGGTTCTTTACCTAAAAATAATCTGGAAGAAATAATAAAAGATGTTTTAAAAGTCGAGAAATAATTTAGTTATTAGCTAAATGCTTATTTAAAAAAATTAAATATTTGTTGTGATTATATTTTTTTAAAAACTAACTTGAATACCTGGTCCCACTAAAAAGAAAAATTTGTTTTCTGAGAGAAAATATCCTCCACCCATATAAAGTGGGAAATTTAACTTACGTTCTTTAGTAGTAGGATATAAACTCACTAAAGCTACTAGACTCATATCTCTATTAATATTTTGACTAGAAAAATTAAAAGCATTGAGAGCTATAAAACCAAATCCTAATTTCACAGGTAATGATTTCGCATATCTATGTTGCTGATAAAAGCTAAATTGAGCAATCATTGCCATACTGATGCCACTCAGATTAGATATTTGACTTGAATTTGGTATAATAGTCAATAATCCCGCAGGAAATGATACTTCTATATCAAAACTTATTCTGCGTTCATTAATTAATTCTATTACCTTTGGTGGTATCTGATAAGGATATTTGTCTGCTTTATGTCTAATAGTTATTATTATCCTCGTCCATGGATCTAAAGAATATGTTTTTTTATTTAAAATTTCATTTAAAGAAAGTTCTAATGTGGAGCAATCATTTTTATTATAAAATTGGTAACGGATAGAATTGCTGTCGGGACAAATAGTATAATCTTGCCATGGTGTTAGCTCTATAACTTCTCCACGTAAACCGACTATTTTTATTTCGATTTCTAAATATTGTTTACCATATAGATTAATACCTTCATCTATAATAGAAGGGTTACCTTTAATTACAATGTTTTTTATGGATTTATTATAAAATATAGGTGTTAATATTTCATTTACATTTATGAAACCTTCTCCATAATCTATATTTAAAAAATCATAATCTCTTGGCTTTTGATGTTCTATTACATTCAAATAAAATCCAGTAGGATTATTATAATTTAATATTTCAACTCGTGGTATATAAATGTTATAGGGTATATCTAGCCTATATTCCATTGTGTTCGACGAAATAAAAATTGTATCAATATTTGATGGGTCTATACCTTTAAATATTAAATTTGTTTTATGTAGACTTTGTCCTTCTAATCTTACTATTATCTTATCACCAGGTTTTACATTAGGTTGAGAAGTCCAAGTTTTACCATCTTGAGAAATACTCAAAGTTTTAAAAATAGTTTGTGGCAAAACAGTGAAATTTGTTATATATTTAGCATCATCTCCTTCTTTAATGTATAAAACTCCATTATCTAAAGAATGTATATTATAAACATTTAGGTTGCATAAAATTTTATTCCCAGATATAGCTTTCAGCGTATATAATTCTGCTATCAAGGTGCCTTTATCTTCTTTGTCTTCTATTCTATAAGTTTTATTTATTTTCAATGTTCTATTATTGTCAATTTGAACTTCATAACTATTTTCATCAATTATATCCTGTAGTATAAATTCTGTAGGGGTAATATTGAGATATGCTAACCTACCAGGTTTAATATTAAAAAATGGAGTGTAAAAAGAATAATTATAAACGAATTGTTTGTTTTCTAGTATAGGTTTATATAACGAAACATCTATCTTAAATTGTTGTCTACCAGTTTGGAATGGTATTAACTGTAAATAAATATTATTGTTTTGCTCTACGATTCTATACCTGTAATTATCTTTTTCTATCCAAATAGGTGATGTCACGATGTTTTCAGGAATATTAGAAATCAGCTCCCACATAACTTCCTCGCCTACATATAGCTCATCTTGTGAAGGGAAAATTTGTATTTGTTGTCTACTAATCGGTTGTAAATTTATGGTTATCTCGATTGTGTCATCTTTATAATTGATTAGATATATTTTATGTTTTATGAAATTAGACTTTGTAGCATTAATGAATTGTATAGAATAATCAAAAGTATTATTCTCTGTTTTTTCTGGTTCTTCAATTATATTATATTGTTTAGAAGTATCTAGGATAATTTCTTTAACAAAATTAATATTATTAGGAATGATTGAGATCTCTACTATTTCCTGATTAATGCGATAGGGTAGAGGCACTACTTCTTTATCTTGATAGATTATTTTATTTTTTTTATAAGAAACTACATTAGTATCTATTCTAAAAATTAAATCTTGAATCCAAGTATTTTGTGATTTTAATAATAATGGTGAAATAATAATTGCTATGCTACAAATTATTTGTTTAATATTCATAATATTATATTAATTGTATTTTAAGAACAAATATAATTAAAATCAATGAAATTGCTCTAATAAATCATTAAGCAATCTAGGATCATGAGCATCAGTTACAGAATAGTCTCCGATTTTAGTTCTGCGAAGATTTTCTAAGACAGCACCACTATCTAGTAAAAAACCAAAATCTCTAACGATAGATCTGATAAAAGTACCACTAGAGCATACAACTCGAAAATCTATGTAAGGTAAGTCTATTTTAGTAATTTCAAATTCGTAAATATTTATAAATCTGGGATTAATGACAACGTCTAGATTTTCTCTAGCATATTCATAAGCTCTTTTGCCCTCAATTTTAACTGCAGAATAAACTGGTGGATACTGCTCTTGACGACCTATGAATTTTTTTGCTAAAGCATAAATATCATTTTCACTAATGTGCTCAAAAGGATATGTATTGTCTATATCTAATTCTCTATCATAGCTAGGAGTAGTTTCGCCTAATTTCATAGTACCGACATATTCTTTATTTAAATTTAAAAGTTCTCCCATTAGTTTAGTTTTTTTACCTGTTAAAACTATCAAAAGTCCAGTAGCTTTAGGATCTAATGTGCCGGCGTGTCCTACTTTAATATTATGATTTAGATATTTAGTAATAGTTTTTCTCATATAGTTAACTACATCAAAAGAAGTCCAATCTAATGGCTTATCGATTAATAACATTTCTCCTCTGTCAAAATCAAATAACATTTTTTAAATAAAATTTTAAAAATTTAAGATAAAAATTGATTATATGCTAAAACTAACATTAATAAACCTCCAACAATTATTCTATATATTCCAAAAGCTTTAAAGCCATATTTAACAATATAATTAATAAAAAATTTAATTGCTACAGCTGCCGTTATAAAAGCGATAATATTGCCTACGATCAATAGAGATGTATTATTAGCCTGGAATAATACATCGTAGTGTTTATATACTTTGTAGACAGCAGCACCTAAAATGGTGGGTACTGCTAAAAAAAATGAAAATTCTGTAGCATTTTTCCTATCTAAACCCACAACTAATCCGCCCCAAATAGTAGCTGCAGAACGAGATACTCCGGGAATAAAAGCTAACATTTGTAATATACCAATTTTGAAAGCTTTTTTTTCTGTTAAATTTTGATCTGGTGAAGGATTTTTAAACCATTTATCGAAATACATTAATGCTATACCACCGAGAAATAGTGCTATTGCTACCACCCATTCACTATTTAATAATTTGTCTATGTAGCTTTCTACAAAAAAACCCACCACCGCAGCAGGCAAAAAAGCAATTAATAAATAATAATAAAATCGCCAACTCTCAATAAATCTTTTGAAATAAAGAATTAAGACACTAAGAATAGCTCCAAACTGTATGGCAATAATATAAACATTTACAAATTCAGTTTTTGGTATACCTAGTAAATAATTAGTAATAATTAAATGTCCTGTAGAGCTAATGGGTAAAAATTCTGTAAGACCTTCTACAATAGATAAAATTATAGCTTCTAGCCAAGTCATTCTTCTTTTTTGTCAAAGTTTAATAATATAGCGAAAATTTCTACTACTATGCTCAAAAGGATTAATATCGGAGCTAAGGTTATTCTACGAAAAGAAAAAATCTCTTCACTAAAAACATTAGGATCAGTAGAGCCACCACCTATCATCAAGACATATCCTAAACCCATAAGTATGAGCCCAGCAACCATTAAAATGTAATTCTTTTTATTAAAGGTTAATTGTAGGTCTTTTTCCTTTTTAGACTTTTTCATTTTTTTTGCAAAAATAAGAATTTTTTTAATGAAGTATAAATATTTTTTTGTTTTAATTTTGTAATAAAAAATGAATCCATTATTTCAAATATCACCAGTAGATGGACGCTATCATAGCCAAACTCAAGTTTTAGAAAATTATTTTTCAGAGTTTGCCCTTATTAAATATAGATTAACTGTAGAAATAAAATATTTCATAGCTTTATGTAAACTACCATTACCAGAACTAGACGGTTTCTTAAATGAAGAACGTGAAAAATGGTTGATTTCTATAATTGACAATTTTTCTATTAATGATGCAGAAGAAATAAAAACTATAGAAAATGACATACGTCATGATGTGAAAGCAGTAGAGAACTGGCTCAGAATACAATTTGACAAAAAAGATTTTAAAAAAGAGAAAGAATTTATACATTTCGGATTGACATCTCAAGATATAAACAATACTGCTTTTCCAATGATGATGCGTGATGCTTGGATACAAGTATTAAATCCTTTTATTGATGATTTATTGAAACTGCTCAATGAACTTTCAGAAAATTGGTGGCCAATAATTATGCCTGCCCGCACTCACGGGCAATTAGCCTCACCTACTAGACT
>JAPXMM010000079.1:0-11887 GCA_033809015.1 Bacteroidales bacterium | reverse complement strand
TAATTCTAATAGTTACACTGCTAAATATTTGAATAATCCTTCACAAGAGATAGCTCCTAAAAATAAATTTTCTTTTTTAGGACCCAACAATCATTTTATAGAATTCATAGGTGCTAATAAAAATAATCTAAAAGACATTAGTATCAAAATACCAATAAATGAAATAACTGCTGTAGTCGGTGTTAGTGGATCAGGTAAATCTACTTTGATAGTTGACGAGATTTACGAAGAGTTTCATAATTTTTTAAAGCATCCAGGAAATGAAGCTAATAGACTAAAAGGGGAATATCAATCAATTAAAAATGTTGTTTTGATAGATCAATCTCCAATCTCCCGCTCTACCAGATCGAATCCGATAACTTTTTTAAAGATATTTGATTATATTAGAGAGCTATACAGTCTGATGCCTATAGCCATTCAAAGAGGTTATAAGCCGAGCACTTTCTCTTTTAATACAGAAGGAGGACGTTGTGAGACCTGCAAAGGCGATGGATACATAATTATAGAAATGCAATTCATGGCTGATGTTAAAATTCCTTGTGAAGATTGCCATGGCAAAAGATTTAAAGATGATGTGCTGGAGGTAACATTTGGCCAAAAAAATATTTACGATATTCTAGATATGACTATTGATGATGCTTATAATTTTTTCAAATCTCAATATAGTTTTGCAAAAAATAAAAAAATAGAATCTCTGATTACTCAGACCATGAATGGGCTAGAACTACTTAGAAAAGTAGGGCTGGGATATCTGAAAATGGGACAATCTACTGATACTTTGTCTGGAGGTGAGGCACAAAGGCTAAAATTAGCTAGTTATATAGGTGCTGGCAATAAAATGGATAAAACTTTATTTATCTTTGATGAACCTACTACTGGCTTGCATTATTATGATGTAGATATGCTATTCAAAAGTCTAAAAGAGCTAATACTCAAAGGCCACACTATATGCTATATCGAGCATAATATAGAGTTAATCAAACGAGCAGATTGGGTGATAGAGCTTGGTCCAGAAGGTGGCGACCTAGGTGGTTATCTAATTTTCCAAGGTAATATAGAAGATTTTTTGAAATCTAATACAATAACTACTAAATATTTGAATAAAACAAATTAGAACATTTGTTAATAAATAGTTTTTCGATTTAAATGTATAAGTAATAACTAAAATATTACGGTGAATGCATCAGTAATAGCTATCTTTATTATGAATTTGATTTATTTTAAATTTTTATACAATTTAAATTAATGTTGTTATAAATTTTTATAATAAAAAAATTAAATTTATATATAATTGATTTCATATTTAGTCTTAAATTTTAAAACTTTTCTTTGATGGTGGCTGAGTAGAGCGAAGCCACAAAAAGAAAAGTCTCCGCTGGGAAATGATTTGATAAAACTATGCGATAATATGTATGGGCGTATAATTATACGCCCATACGATGTGTTTTATTGCAAATCATTTCCCAATGCGGTTTTAATTCGAGTAAAGAATTAATATTTGTGTATTCTATTATAACAAAAATTTTTAGCAAAATTATTTATCTAAACGACTATTTCAAAATAATTATATTTCTAGTGAATTTAATTTGATATTTAATAAAATATTTCTTTTCTACTATAAAAAGAAAGAATAAAAGAATCTACACTGGGTGGAATGATTTATTATCATTTTAGTTATAAATTATAAAATAATTTATAATTTTGTAAAAAGTTTTGTGCATACCGTTTACTTGTCTTTAGGTAGTAATCTTGGCAATAAATTAGATTATATTTTCCAAGCAAAAATATTCATTAAATCTGATATAGGGTTCATATCCAAAGAGAGTTCTTTGTATTTATCTGAGCCTTGGGGATATGCTTCGCATCATGATTTTATAAATCAATGCATAGAGGTGAAAACTTTTTTAAAACCTTTAGAATTACTTAATAAAATAAAAATTATTGAAAACTTGTTAGGTAGAGGCAGCCATTCTAAAAACTTTTACACTGATAGGACTATCGATATAGATATTTTATTTTATGATAATATTTGTTATAAATATAAGGATATCATTACCATACCTCATCCACTTTTGCACAATCGCAGATTTATACTTTTACCTTTATCAGAAATAGCTCCAGATTATGTTCATCCGCTTTTAAATGAAACCGTGAAAAATCTTTTACTACAATGCAAAGACAATAGTATGGTTACATCATTAGATCAAGTGAATTTATGAAATATATATGTATAGAAGGTTGTATAGGAGTAGGAAAAACATCGTTGGCTTGTATGCTTGCTAAAGATTGGAATGCACAACTAATATTAGAACAATTCGAAGATAATGCTTTTTTACCTAAATTTTATAAAGAACCAGGTAGATATGCGCTAGCTCTAGAACTCAGTTTTTTAGCTATGAGATATAAACAATTAAAGCTAGAAGTGAGAGAAAATATATTCTATGACATTAAAGTTGCTGATTTTATCTTTGATAAAACCTTTATTTTTGCTAAAGAAACCCTTAGAGACACTAACGAATACGAGCTTTTCGCAAATATTTATGATATTATGTCTAATCATATTGTCAAGCCAGATTTAATAATATTTCTATATGCTTCTACAGATCAATTACTCAACAATATTAATAAAAGAGGTAGATCATACGAAAATAGTATCACTGCTGAATATTTAGAAAACATTCAAAATAGTTATTTACAATTTTTCTCTTCTCATCCCGATTTGCCCATACTCTATCTAGATACTAATGGCATAGATTTTATAAAAAATGAAAAAGAATATTTAGATATTAAAGAGAAAATTAATTCATTTATTAAATGAAATTAATTGAATTAGGGGTTTAATCAATAACTAAATTATTATTGTGAATATATAAGCGTAAGTAAATTTTATAAGAATTTGATTATTTTTATAATTTTGGACGAAATAACTTTGATGGTGGCTGAGTAGTGCGAAGCTTGTATCGAAGCCACACAAAGAAAGAATATAAGAAAAATCTCCACTGCGGATTTAATTCGAGCCCCCGATAAATTTTTGAATTATTCAATTAATAAAAGAATATTTAGAAATAGTTATCAGCTAAAACCTATCTCAATTAATTTAATATTACTTAATGTAATTGTTAATTATTTTTAATGACTTTGAGACTAAGATCTAGGCTAGCATAATGATGTGTCATATAACCACTTGAAATATAATCAACACCAGTCTCTGCATAATCTTTAATGTTATTAAGATTAATGCCACCACTAACTTCTATTTCTTTTTTACCATTTACAATGGTTACAGCGGTTTTGATATCATCTATATTGAAATTATCTAACATTATTCGAAATACTGAATCAAATTGTAAAATTTCTTTAACGTTTTCGATGTTGCGAGCTTCTACTTCGATAGGAAGGGTTAGTTTTTTGTCTGTTAAATATTTTTCTACTCTAGTGATAGCTTGAGATACTCCACCAGCGAAGTCTATATGATTATCTTTTATCAAAATCATATCATATAATCCAAAGCGATGATTAAAACCACCACCTAATCTAACAGCCTCTTTTTCTAATTCCCTCAATAGAGGTGTAGTTTTTCGTGTATCTAAAAGTTTAGCTTTAGTGTGCGAAATTTTATCTACCATTTTGCGAGTAGTAGTGGCTATACCAGACATTCTTTGCATAAAATTAAGTAATACTCTTTCTACTGCAAGCATAGACTGTTGTTTACCATATAGATTAAAAACTATATCCCCTGGGACTACGACGTCTCCATCAGTTTTCAAAAGATTAATAGAAATGGTAGGATCATAATAATGAATAAGTTGTCTAGCAAAAGAAATACCAGCAATTATGCCTTTTTCTTTAACATATAGAGCTGTATTCCCTATAGCTTGTGAATCTATTATGGCTAGTGAGGTGTGATCTCCCTCGCCTATATCCTCTATTAATGACCACTTTATGATTTCTTCCAATTGTAATCTATCCATTGTATTAATTTATAAAATCATTTTAACTCAAAATCATCCCAATCTTTTGAAAATGGCAATTTTTGTCGAATTTTAACTAAATTATCGTAGTTGGTTTTTACAACATAAACATTCTCATCTTGAGTAGCTTCTAAAATCTTATTCCCAGCAGGATCTATGCACATAGTACCTCCCATATATTCGAATCCGTTACCATCCGTACCCACACGATTTACACCAATTACATATGCTTGATTTTCTATAGCTCTAGCTATTAATAAATGTTTCCAATGATTATACCTCTTAGTAGGCCAATTAGATACATAAACCAAAACATCATAATCAAAACTATTATTTTTAATTCTATTTCTATTAAAAACAGGAAAACGAATATCATAGCAAATATATGGGCGAATATTCCATCCTAAATGTGGTATGGTAATTATTTCTTTCCCTTTAGTAAAATAAATATTTTCTTCTGCTAATGAGAATAGATGAGCTTTGTCATATTTGTGAACTGTACCATCAGGAGTAATAAACAGAAATCTATTATAAATTTTATCATTTTCATTAATCATAAAGCTCCCACAGATAGCAATATCATAATTATTTGCTAAAAATGTTAATTTATCAATCATCGGACTATTCATACTATGAGCATATTCAGGATTTTTAGTAGCATATGCGGTAGTACAAACTTCTGGACAAACTAAAATATCAATATCTGATTTAATTGATCTTTGTATAGCAAATTCAATTTTCCTAAGATTAGCATCAGTATCCAACCATATAGTATCAGCCTGATACAGAGCCCAAGATATAGTAGATTTCATAATATTATAAATTAACCAAATTTTCTAAAGAAAATATTAAAATAAATTTATTAAAAAACCTATTGTATTTTTCTTTTATTAGCTCTTTTGCCTTCTAAAATAAACCAAGCTATAGGAGAAGCGATGAAAATAGAAGAATAAGTACCAACTACTACACCTATGATCATGGCAAAAGTAAAGCCTTGTATTACTTCGCTACCAAGCAAAAAGATTGCTAAAAGTACAACCAACGTTGTGCCAGCAGTATTTACAGTACGAGATAGAGTAGCATTAATTGCCTCATTCATATTTTGCTTTAATGGTCGCTTAGGATACAAAGTATTATATTCACGTATTCTATCAAAGATTATCACTGTATCATTAATAGAATAACCAATTAAAGTTAAAATAGCTGCTAAGAAATTTTGATCAACTTCCAAATTAAAAGGTAATATTCCATAGAACAAACTAAATACACCTATAACAATAAAAGCATCATGAAATAAAGCTACTGTAGCACCTAATCCATATTGCCATTTTTTAAATCTGATAAAAATATAAATGAACATTGCTATCAGAGCTAAAATGATAGAAATAATACCAGATCTTTGAATATCTCTAGCTATACTTGGCCCGACATTCTGTGAACTCATAATACCTATGACTTTATTAGGATTATCTGTAGAAAAATCTTCAATAGATACAGGATTTTGATAAAAATCTTTCACCCCTTGATAAATTGCATTTTCTATAATAGAACCTACATTTTGAGAAGTATCATTTAGCATATATTTGGTTACTATACGCACTTGATTATTATTACCATAAATTTTAACTTCAGGTACTTCGTTTAAAACTTTAAAAAGTGAAGATTGTACTTCGTTTGCCTTAACTGGCTGATCGAAACGAACAACATAAGCACGACCACCAGAATAATCAATACCTAATTGCAAACCTTTAGTTGAAAGCGACACAATAGATGCTATAAGTAGAATACCTGAAACTATAAAGATAATTTTATATTTACCAATAAAATCTATTTTAGTGTTAGCCAGGAAATTTTGAGAAAATTTATGATAAAAAGAAATATTTTTACCTTTATCTAGCAGGATTTCAATATAAAGTCTAGTTGCGAAAATAGCAGTAAACATAGAAGTGAGAATACCTATAACCAAAGTAGTAGCGAATCCCTGCACAGGTCCCATACCGAAAATTAATAAAACGACACCTGCAATTATAGTAGTTACGTTGCCATCGATGATAGCAGAGTAAGAATTTTTATAACCATCTTTTACAGCCATCCTGATGCCTTTACCAGCATTTAATTCTTCTTTAATACGCTCATTTATAATCACATTGGCATCAACAGCCATACCTAAAGATAAAACTATACCAGCGATACCAGGCAAAGTCAAAGTAGCACCTATGGATGCTAATATACCAAAAATTATCAACATATTTATAATTAATGCTATACTAGCACCTATACCTGCTGTACCATAGAAAGCAATCATATAAATAATTACTAATACAAAAGCAACTATAAAAGCAATCATACTAGAATTGATGGCCTCAGAACCCAAAGAAGGTCCTACAATGTTCTCTTCTATAATACGTGCTGGAGCAGGTAATTTACCTGCATTAAGTACTGTAGCCAAGTCTTGTGCCTCTTCGACAGTAAAATTACCTGAAATTTGAGATCTACCATTTGGTATCTCACTTTGTACAACAGGATATGAATAAACTAAATTATCCAATACTATAGCTATACTACGTCCAAGATTTTTTGCAGTTAAATCTTTCCAAACCTTAGCCCCCTCAGAATTCATTTGCATATCAACAATTACATTGCCATACTGATCTACATCTTGACGAGAATTCACGATGACATCACCTTCTAATGGAGCTTTATTAGTCAGAGGATTCACCTTTAATGCTACTAATTCATATACATTTCTGGTATTAGCAATAGGTTTAGCACTCCATACAAATTTCACATCTCTAAATAGATCTTGTGTTAATCGTAAATATTCATTAATTTTTGCAGTATCTTTAGCATATGCATAACCTATTAGTGGGCCTTCACCATAAAATTGTTGATTACCTTCTGATCTAACATTAATATTCAAATAAGCAAACAAAGGATTTTCTTTTTTGAATTGTTCTAGCTCTACATTTTCAGTTGTAGTATCACCTAGGAGTTTATTGTCTAAAGATTTTAATTGTTGTGCTAATTTACTAGTATCAGTACTTTGTTTTGCTAATTTAGCACTATCTTTAATATCTAATGAATCACTCGTTAAACTGAGAGAATCAGTAGTTTTTAATATTTGAGCTAATCTTTTATTAGCCTGTTCTAATCTTGGAGCTATTTCAGTTAGGTTCCATGTCTCCCAGAACTCTAATTTAGCAGTAGTTTGCAGAATACTTCTAACGCGATTAGGATTATCTACACCTGGTAATTCAATTAATATACGACTTTGTCCAATTAATTTTTGTATATTTGGTTGAGTAACACCGAATTTATCTATACGTTTACGAATGACTATAAAAGTATTATCAAAAGCTGACGCAATTTTATTTTTTAAATAATTTGTTACATCTTGATCAGTAGAGTTTACATTTAAGATATCACTTGTTTCACGAGATAAAAAATAAGACACTAATGGTTGATTAGGATCTATTTTTTTCAGTTCATCGACGAATAGATCTACAAAAGAAGCATTGCTAGAAGTTCTTCTTTGTTGAGCATTTTTAAGTGCTTGATCTAGTTTGGGATCGTTCTTTTTAGCTGCTAAAGCTTTAATGATAGCAGCATCATCGACCTCAATAGTAATAGTCATACCGCCTTTAAGGTCTAAACCTAGCTGAAGCTCTTTTTGTTTACAATCAGCATAAGTATATTTTTTTACTAACAAATTGTAAACAGTAACATCCAACATTGAGTCTAAATATTGACTTTGACGCTCTCTAGCAATGGAATCTATTAGCATCATTTTTTTGATAGAATCGCCATTAGCTAATTTTTCAGCTAATCTATAAGTTTCTTCTGAATAAGCATAATCCTTAGCTTTGTTTTCTACCCTTCTAGTACAAAGAGTGAATGACAAAGAAAATACAGATGCCAATACAAAAAGGATTACAAAAAACCAAATAGTACCTTTTAAACGCATAACATTTTTATTTTTATAAAATTTATGAATTGCAAAAATAAATTAAAATTTTGAAATAGAAATTAATATTTAAAAATTTTTTATAAATCATGTTAGTATTTTAGCTATTTAATTATAAAAAAGTGTAATTTTGTACATCAAAAATATAAATTATAAAATTAATAAAAATGGTTTATAAGTAGATAATCTAAACTATGCCTAATAATAATTGGAAAACATGGATTTACTATACATTAATGCTAATTGTATTCTTTGTTTTTGCATATTACATAATACAAAAAGGCACTGAAATAGAAAATGTATTACAAAATAATATTAGATACTATAGCTCACAAATTTACCACCACAGTAATTGGGAAAATTTACAATTATCATTAACAAATAATACAACTGAACCCATAGCAATATTATTACTTCAAATTATAATAATATTGCTAGTTTCGAGATTTTTTGGTTATTTATTTAGTAAAATTAATCAACCAACAGTAATAGGTGAGATATTAGCAGGTATAGTCTTAGGTCCATCACTGTTAGGGAAATTTTTCCCAGAAGCATTTAATTTTTTATTTACAGAAAATACTATGGGGAACTTAAATGTTCTCAGTCAAATAGGATTAATATTATTTATGTTTATCATAGGAATGGAGCTAAATATAGATAATATTAAGCATAGAACTAATCAAATAATAGTAATTAGCCATTCGAGCATAATAATACCTTTTGCATTAGGTATGTTATTAGCTTATTTTGTTTATGAAGATTTTGCAATAAATATAACAAGATTCCTACCATTTGCACTATTCATTGGAATTTCTATGAGCATTACAGCATTTCCAGTATTAGCTAGGATAATACAAGAAAAAGGATTGACAAAAACTCATTTAGGTGGCATCTCTATTGCTAGTGCAGCAATAGATGATGTAAGTGCATGGTGCATATTGGCAATAGTAATTGCTATCTCTAGCACTGGTAGCATGATAAGTGCTCTTTTCACAATATTCCTTTCTATAATTTACATTGTGATAATGCTTATGGCAGTTAGACCTTTTTTACAAAAAATTGGACAAACCCATCAAAACATCGAGACACTAAATAAAAGAATTGTAGGTTTTATATTCTTAATCTTAATTGGTTCTGCATTTATAACACAAACAATAGGTATACATGCACTATTTGGTTCCTTCTTAGCTGGCGTAGTTATGCCAACAAATATTAATTTCAGAAAATTGATGATAGAAAAAATAGAAGATGTTTCTGTATCATTGTTTTTACCTTTATTTTTCGTTTTTACTGGGTTAAGGACAAATATTGGGCTATTAAATACACCATATTTATGGGAAATATGTTTAATTTTTATCTTAGTAGCTATAATTGGTAAATTTATAGGAGGTGCTTTAACAGCAAAACTTATGGGAGAGACATGGAGAGACAGCTTATCTTTAGGAATATTAATGAACACAAGAGGCTTGATGGAACTAATAGTTCTAAATATAGGCTATGAAATGAATATATTACCCCCTACAATATTTGTTATGCTTGTAATAATGGCTTTAGTAACTACATTTATGACCACTCCTATCTTGAATCTAATTAATAAAAAAGCAATCAAAGAAGCTAAAGAAAAGAAACCAGCTGAAAGTGTATTAAAAGTATTAATAGCGATTGGCAATCCTGAGAATAGTAAAATATTATTAAGAATTGCAAAAAATTTATTTAACAACATAAAAAACGTGCTATCTATCAGCATACTTCACATTACACCTGGCACAGACACTAACCCTATTTATAGTGATCAATTTGCTGAGGATAGTTTTAAATCTGTAACAGAAGAAGCTCAGTTGCATAACTTATCTATAGAAACAATATACAAAGTAGCTGATAATGTAGAAGCTGAAATAGTAAAAGTAGCCAATCAAAATAATTTTGATTTTTTATTAGTCGGCGCAGGGACATCTTTACTAGAGGTATCTAGATTACAAAATATACCATTTTTTAAAAATATTAAATGGATAAATAATATTTTAAATAAAATACCAAATAGTTCAGATTTATTCTACCCAGGTAATCTAATAAAAGATAAAACAAAATACTTCATAGAACAAAGTAATTGCAATGTCGGTGTTTTTATTAATCGTGATTTCGTCGATATTACTTCGATAATAATAATTTTATATGAAAAAGAAGATTTATTTTTACTATTTTATGCTCAATATTTAGCAAAAAATAAGGAGGTTAAAATAAATATATTAGACATAAATAATTCATTGAAAAATAATAATCATTTTACTAGTAAATTAGACAAACAATTATTAGATCAATTAAACATCATAAAAATTAATAAACTAAACTCAAAAATTTTTATGAATTATGATTTTGCACTGCTAAGCTTTGATACATTAAATAAACTATTATATATTGACAAAAGACTATTTAAAAATACTCCATCGACATTGATAATTAAACATAAGAAGGATATATTTCATTCAAATGTTTAAATAAAAATAAATAAATTTTTTCGGAAGAGGGTAGATATTGGGGGCATTGATAGAACCTGTTTTCAACAGGTTCTATCAATTAGGATAAAAAATATTTTTATGAAATACATATGATATATAATTTAGAAAGTTTATATATTTGCAAAAAGATTTTAATTATGGAAAAGATTTTTGAAGATTCAACAGATGTCTTTGCTCTCACTAAAGAAGAGACTCGCAAATACTATGACAATTTATATAATAAATTGATCAATGAAGGCAAAGATGTAGTCGATTATCAAGAGCTGAAAGCCATGTCTACAGGTATACTTTGTCCAGATTGCAATAGCAGTCAAGTGATAAAAAATGGCTTGCAAAATGGAGTACAAAACTACATGTGTAAAAATTGTGGCAGACAATTCAGAGTAACCACTGGCACCTTTATGTATGGCATTCACCACAAAGATAAAATGTTAGAATACATAAAATGTATGTCAGCAGGAATGACATTGAGAGAATGTGCCAGAAATGTAGGTATTTGTTTGCAAACAAGTTTCTTTTGGCGACACAGAATATTGTGTGCTATGCAGTCATTTGAAGATAATGTTAATTTCTTTGGAGTAGTTGAGTTAGAAGAACTTCTAATGAATTATTCCGAGAAAGGCAAAAAAAAAAGAGACAAGAAAGAAATAAAAAAATTGAAGAAAAAGAAGCCAACAAAAGTTGCAGTATTGGCTGCCACAGACAGGAGTGGGAATATTTTGTTTAAAAAATTAGAAGATGAAAGGGTGCAGGCTGATCATGTAGCTGATTTTCTAAAATCACGAATATCTGAAGATTCAGTGGTATGTGGCAGCGATAAAAAAGCTTTTAAGACAGTAACTGCAGAGCACATTAAACACAAAGAGATAACTTCTAATAAAAAGAAAAAGGATGGCATATATAGTGTATCCACTGTTCATAAGAAGATTACAAATTTTGTTAGCTGGATATATTACAAGTTTCGTGGGGTTGCTACAAAGTATTTAACAAACTATATAATGTGGTTTGTAGTGAGGGGAAAGTATCTGGCGGATAAGATTATAGAAGATACAGGGAGGATACTGAATTTGGCAGCGTCGGATAGGCGGGCATGGGAGCGGTATAGCAGTTTGATGTCATCAACATATTTAATACATAACATTTAAATATTCCCTCCAATTTCTATTAAAAAAACTCTTAACTCCCTTCATTACACTTTTTATAAAATAAATTTCCTTTATTATTTCTTTTTTGAACGCATCTTTTAATCCAATTACTGAAAAATCATAATTTTTACGAATTTGTCCTTCATTTATTTTATTGAAACAGCCGTTTAGATAATAAATTTTTCTAAAAATTTATATAATAAAAGAATACTTTTACAATGAATCGTAAGCTCGAATTAATACCGCATTGGGAAATGATTTGTTATAAAACAACCAAGCCGTGTAAACCCC
>JAPXMM010000078.1:0-12113 GCA_033809015.1 Bacteroidales bacterium | reverse complement strand
TTCGTGGAGTGGCTACGAAGTATTTAACAAACTATATAATGTGGTTTGTAGTGAGGGGAAAGTATCTGGCGGATAAGATTATAGAAGATACAGGGAGGCTATTAAATTTGGCGGCGTCGGATAGGCGTGCATGGGAGCGGTATAGCGATTTAATGTCATCAACATATTTAATTCATAACATTTAAATATTCCCATTCTCTTCAAAAATTATTCCCTCTCCTATATAAAAAACCAAATAAAATTTAAAATAGCAATTTTGCTAATTATTTAGCAAAAAATAAGAAATTACGGATAACTCAGAGCAAATAAAATTTTGGAAATAGACGTTTAGATAATAAAGTGTGCCAAAAATTTTTGTTAAAAATTAATTATACTCTTAAGAAATATAGTTATTGCTGATACATTCTCTTTAATAATATTGTTATTAATTAAATACCCAATTCCAATAGTTTTTATTATTATTATTAAATCAAAAAATTATAATCAATATATTATTCCTCAGCTTTATCCTTAGCCTTTATATTGCTTTCATATTTTTTGATAGCACCTGTGATGACTACATACATCACCCATATCATCAGTGGCCACGAAATAAGCCATAAAATTTCTCTCCAATACATAATTAAAAAATTTTAAAAATTAATATGCTGTATCACTTTCAGATATTTCATCTGCAGTAAACTTTTTCTTTAAAAGTTGTCTCCATGTGTAGATAATATATGCTATTACGAAAGGTACAAGCAGCGATACATAAGACATCACTATCAAAGTATATCTACTTGACGACGCGTTATGTATCGTCAGGCTAGACTGCATATCTACTAAAGAAGGATAAATAACTGTATTATTATATCCTAAACAAAGAAATAATGCAAGCACTGTAAAAAATGTTCCAAAGCCAGCAAACCATATACCTTTGTTTTCTAATTTTTTATTTTTCAAATATGGTGTAGCTATTCCAAATAATACTAAAACTACACCTATTAAAAATAGAATACCCAACCATGGTAACTCGATAAAATTATTAAAATATTTATATTTCTCTAAATAAACTGTCTGAGTAGCAGGATCTATTGCAAAACCATTACCCAGAAAAATAGAGAATATAAATGATAAGAAAAATACTAGGAAAATGGCTGCATTTATGATTAATTGTTTTTTTGAGTTTACAAAAAGCTCCTCATCATCTACACGATTCATTAGGAACAAAATTGCCAATACTCTAGCTAAAAAGAATATAGAAAAACCTAATAATAAATTTTTAGCATTAGCAAAAGCCTCCAATCCATGCCAATTTGTAGCCCAGCTAACGAAATTCATATCATTATGAACAAAATTACCACCAGTGAAAAAAGTGCCCACAGCTACGCCTAAAGATATAGGGCCTATCAGACCATTTAAAAATAAGAACCATTCATAAGTTTTAGCACCTAAGAAGTTTTTGACTTTATTTCTAAACTCATAAGATACAGCTTGCAATATAAAAGTAAACAATATAAGCATCCATAGCCAATAAGCTCCTCCGAAGCTAGTGCTATAAAACAGTGGAAAAGCAGCAAACATTGCTCCACCAAAAACAACTAATGTCGTGAAAGTGAGATCCCATCTAGTACCTATAGCATTCAACATTAAACTTAGCTGTGGTTCTTTTTTACCTAATGAATAAATCAATGATTGTCCACCTTGGACAAACATCATAAAAACAAGTGCAGCTCCTAAAATTGATATTATGAGCCACCAATATCCTTGTAATGCATTATAACTTAATTGCTCAAACATAATTTTTTCCCTCCATTATTTTTTAAAATTATCTGGACCTTTACGTACCTGACCAAACATAATTCGTAGTTCTGCTATCAATAAAGTAGTAAAAATTATAGCAAAAAGTACAAAAGTCGTCTGCACAGTAGAAACACTTAAATGAGTAACTGCAGCTACTGTAGGCATCAAATCTTGTATGATCCACGGTTGTCTACCTACCTCTGCCACTATCCATCCCATTTGTGAAGCTATAAATCCAAATAATATAGACCACACACCTATATACAATAAAACTTTCTTTTTTTCTATAGTATCTCGCCATACATATATTAAAATAAAAATAAATAGTAAAACAAATAAAAATCCTAATCCTACCATGATATGAAAACTATAAAATGTGAGAGCTACATTAGGAACGAGTTCTATAGGATCATTTAAATATCCATAGCCAAAATATTTAAAATAATTATATAGAAATTTCTCGCCTTCTTTAGTATTAGGATCAAATTTTTTACTAATTTCTGCCAGAGTAGCAGTGTCATTAGTTTTTTTGGCTTTTTGATATTCTTGCAAGGTTTCAATAGCCACACGACCTCTAGCCATTTTTTCCTCAGCACTCATAATATTGTGCTCTTCATTACCATAGATGAGATCTTCTATACCAGGTACATATGAGTTTATATCTCTATTGCCCAGAAAAGATAGCAAATAAGGAATCTCGATTTTGAAATAATAAGGTTTTTCATCATTAGTAACATCTTTTTTAGGATTCAAAATGCCAACAGCCACTAATCCTGCTTGAGATTTGCCCTGATACAAGCCCTCCATCGCTGCTAATTTCATTGGTTGTTTCTGTGCTACTTGATAGGCAGAACCATCACCAGTGAAAATAACCATTATAGAGCTGATAAGACCAAAGATAGCTGCTATAAGCATACTTTTTTTTGCCATAAATAAATGTCGTTTCTTCAGCAAATACCAAGAACAAACGCTGATAACAAATAATGAAGCTACTATATAACTACTAGTGGTAGCATGTAGAAATTTATTAATCGCAACAGGACTCAATGCTACATCCCAGAAGTTTATCATCTCATTTCGAGCTGTAGCTGGGTTAAAAACTGTGCCAACTGGATATTGCATCCACGCATTAGCTATCAGAATCCACAAGGCTGACAAATTGGAACCAATAGCTACGAGCCATGTAGAGACCAGATGAAATTTTTTACTCACCCTATCCCAACCAAAGATCATCACTGCTATGAAGGTAGCTTCCATGAAAAAAGCTAAAATACCTTCTATAGCTAGTGGAGCTCCAAAAATATCACCTACAAACCAACTATAATTACTCCAATTAGTACCAAACTCAAACTCTAAGATTATACCTGTAGCTACCCCCACGACAAAGTTTATAATAAATAATTTCATCCAGAACTTTGTCATTTTTTTCCATTCCTCATTACCAGTTTTATAATAATGAGTGAGCATGATAGCTATCATAATAGTGAGTCCAAGTGTTATAGGTACAAAAATCCAATGATACATCGCTGTCAGAGCAAATTGCCCTCGCGACCAGTCTACTAAGGATACTAATTCATCCATATTATTTTATTTTTGTTGTTAATTGCTCTATTACGTGATCTGCACGCTCCGCATCAGTTTTATAATTTTTATTCAATATATTTGGGAAAAACAATAATTTCATTATTACAAAAAATATTAATATCTTAAAAAATAAAATACCTACTAACTGCTTACCTGTATTGCCTATATTTCTGAAACCTTCTATATATAAATTGATGAATTTTTTTAACATATATACATATTTTTTTATATTATATTTAAGCTAATTTATCATAATTATATATTATTTAATAATAAAATTAAATATAAAATAATAATATTAAATTTTAATGTCCAAAAATAATAAAAAATATAGAATTAATATTTTATAAAATGATATATGTCATATGAAAAAATGTGGAATAAAAATTAAATATATATATTTTTATTAGTATTTAACAATATATAAATAATTTTCAAAAAATTTTAATAGTTAAAATAATAATTTTTTATATCTTTGCAATATTAAAACTAGGGGTGCCTAACTTTCTGGCTGAGATTATACCCTTTTAAAACCTGATCAGGATAATGCCTGCGTAGGGAAGTAAAAATCATTATCTCACTATCAAAGTTATATCCTCAGATTTATTTAGATAATAAATTTCAAAATATTGATAAAATGGAACAAATTGTATCTAATGGAATCGTGGATTCTTATTTCAGCAAATTAAAACAAAATTTATCTGTAGATGTAGCGATAGTAGGTGGTGGTCCCTCTGGATTAGTAGCCTCATATTATTTAGCAAAAAATAATTTAAAAGTTGCTATATACGAACGTAAGCTGGCACCAGGTGGAGGTATGTGGGGTGGAGCCATGATGTTTAATGAAATAGTGGTTCAAAAGGAAGTACTTCCTATTTTAGATGAATTCTCGATAAGATATAGAGAATTGGAAGGAGATTTTTATACAATAGATTCGGTACATGCAGCATCAGCTCTCATATATAATGCTACAAAAGCTGGTGTAAATATTTTTAATTGTACATCGGTAGAGGATGTTGTTTTTTTAGACAAAAAAGTATGTGGTATTGTTTTAAACTGGGCTCCAATTCATCGAGAGCGCATGGAAGTAGATCCCCTTGTAATAATGGCAAAAGCTGTAATAGATAGTACAGGACATGATTGTGATGTAGCTCGCACTCTAGAACGAAAGAATAATATTAAATTAAATACTGAAACTGGAAAGGTAATCGGTGAGTACTCTCTCTCTATTAATGAAGGTGAAAAAGCAACTATTAATAATACTAAAGAAATTTATCCTGGCCTTTTTGTTACTGGTATGGCGGCAAATGGAGTAAGTGGTGGTTTCAGAATGGGTCCCATTTTTGGTGGTATGATATTATCAGGTAAAAAAGTTGCTGAAATGATAATAAATAAATTAAATAATGTTTAATAAATAAAATACCTATGAAAGACTTTGGATTATATATAATAATAAGCTCACCACAATTGCCTTATGAAACTATCGCAAAGAAATGTGTCTATTATGGGATCAAAATGTTGCAATTGAGAGAAAAAGATTTAACTGATAGAGAATTAATTAGAATAGGCAAACAAATAAGAGAAATAACTAGAGGTACTCATACTAATTTTGTTATAAATGATCGTCCTGATATTGCTATGATATGCGAAGCAGATTATCTTCATCTAGGACAAGATGACATACCTATAGAATTGGCTCGAAAAATCGTAGGAAATATGAAAATAGGTTTGTCTACACATTCTATAGAACAAGCAAAAGAAGCATTGAGTAAAAAACCTGATTATATAGGTTTTGGCCCAATATATTCAACAAATACTAAAGCTAAACCAAATAAACCAGTAGGTGTAGATCAACTAAAAGAAGTGTTAAAATTGGCAGATGTGCCTGTAGTAGCTATCGGAGGTATAAACGAAAGCAATATTATTAATGTTATAAATACAGGTGCCCAAAATGTCGCTTTAGTGAAATATTTAATGTTGACTAATGAATTGGATAAAAGAATTATAAAAATTAAAAAAATGTTAAATAATAAATCATGAGTACACAATTACAAAATGCTTGCCAGGGAATAATAACACCCGAGATGCAAGAGGTAGCAAAGATAGAAAATGTAAACACCGAATGGCTAAGAAATGAAATAGCAAATGGCAGAGTAGTTATTCCTAAAAATAAAAATCATAAATTTAATGCTCAGGGAATAGGAAATGGATTATCAATAAAAATAAATGCTAATATCGGCACATCTAATAAACATTGTGATATAAATGAAGAGCTGAACAAAATGAAAATAGCTGTAAAATATGGTGCTAATTCCATTATGGATCTTTCTACAGGTGGTGACTTGAACAAAATTTTGACAAAAATTATTGAAGAATCACCAGTTATGGTAGGTACAGTGCCTATATATACAGTAATTTCTAAATTATTATCTGCTGAAAGAGATATAGCTCAAATGGATCCTGAAGATTTATTCTCAGAAATTGAAAATCAAGCTCAAATGGGAGTAGATTTTATGACTCTTCATTGTGGCGTTACTAGATCATCTTTATCCTTTCTAAATAATGACAAAAGAATTTTAGGTATTGTCAGTAGAGGTGGTTCATTAATTAAAAGATGGATGATAGAAAATAATAGCGAAAATCCATTGTATGAGCAATATAACCGAATACTAGAAATTTGTTCAAAATATGATGTTACTATTAGTTTAGGTGATGGTTTGCGTCCTGGTTGTGGTGAAGATGCTACAGATAGAGGTCAGATAGCTGAATTATTAATATTAGGAGAGTTAGTAGAGCGTGCAAGAGAAAAAGGCGTACAAGTGATGGTTGAAGGTCCAGGACATATGCGATTAGATGAAATAGAATCTAATGTAAAGCTTATGAAAAAAGTATGTTATAATGCCCCTTTTTATGTATTAGGACCATTGGTTACTGATATTGCTCCTGGTTATGACCACATTGTAGGTGCTATAGGTGGTGCAGTAGCTGCTATTAATGGTGCAGATTTTTTATGTTATCTCACACCAGCTGAGCATCTATGTCTTCCAGATGTAGATGATGTGAGAGAAGGCGTCATAGCTGCTAAAATAGCTGCTCATAGTGCTAATATTGTTAAAAATATTAATAATAGTCGAGAACAAGATCTTGAAATTTCAAAAGCACGTCGTGACTTAGATTGGGAAACAATTTTTAAAAATTCAATAAATCCAGAACTAGCTACTAAAAGAAAATTACAATCCGAAAGTGCCGATGAAAACCATTGTACTATGTGTGGCTTGATGTGTGCTATTATAAATGATAAAAAAACAACTTTGTAAATCTTTACCAGTTTATTATGTAAAGTGTAAATTTACTAAATAGCAATCAATAAAAAAGAGTAAAAAAATATTTTTTAAAAATTATGAATTATTTTTTAACAATAGCTGCTTCTGATAATAGTGGTGGAGCAGGAATACAACAAGATATAAAAACAGCTTTAGAGCTTAAAAGTTGGGCTTTGTCTGCCATTACTGGCATTACAGTGCAAAATTTTAATCAAGTTTTTACCATTAAACCACTTCCCTCATATTTATTGAAATCTCAAATAGATACATGTATCAATTATTTCCCTATAGATTGTATTAAAATAGGTGCTATTTGTAGTAAAGAAAACGCTATAACTATTGCTAAAAGTCTTAAAAAAAATCATAAAAATAATATTGTAATAGATCCAGTGATATTTTCTACAAGTGGAGCACGATTTTTAGATAATGAATCTATAAAAATATTAAAACAAGAACTTTTTTCTATTGCTAGTTTGGTAACTCCAAATAAAAATGAATTCGAACTCTTGGTGGAGCAAGAGATATCATCTATTGATCAAGCTATCAAAATAGCAAAAGATAAGTGCTACGAATGGAATACTGCAATTTTATTAAAAGGTGCTCATTACGAAAGTGATACTATCAGAGAAGCCCTAATAACTCATACAGATATTTATTTTTTTGAAAAAGAAAGAGATGAATTTCACTATAGCCACGGTACAGGCTGCATGTTATCATCTGCTATAGCCTGTTACTTAGGTATGGGTTTATCGCTATATGATGCTTGTTTTTTAGCTTCAAAATTATTAGTTGATTTTTATAAAAATATTCAAAATGATATGAATCCTTTGATATATTAAATAACAATATGATATGTTAATGTTCTTCTAATTTTTTTAACTTTGCTAAAAAAAACAATTATGAATAGTCCTTATATGATTGATTGGGCAATTACTAATAGATGTAATCTCGATTGTTTACATTACAGAGGAATGGCCAATAAAGAACTAGATAAAGAAATAATTTTAAAAACAGCTAAAGAAATAGCATCACTCGAGCCTCAATGGATTATTATAGAGGGGGGTGAACCACTTTTACGAGAAGAATTGTTTGATATTTTAGACATAATTCGTAAAAAAAATATTAAAATATACCTCATCAGTAATGGGATGTTGCTGAATGAACATTATGCTGACAAATTAGCAACGCTTGGGGTGAAGCTTATAATAAGTATAGATGGTGCAGACAAGCAAAGCTATGAAATGATAAGAAAAGAGCAAATTTCAACAAATTAAAAGAATCTATAAATATCGCAAATAACTACAATATCCTCGATAGTTGTCCTATCACTATAGGGAAACATAATTATAGTCAAATAGGTAAATTATTTCAATTCGTAACTGAAGTTGGTTATAAAAAAATTACTTTTATTGGCATAAAGCCATGTGAAGATTATGAAAAATATGTTTTAAATAAAAAGGAATATAATGATTTTTTGTCTTCTATCATCAATAACCAAAAAAAATATGATATAGATGTTTATGTAGATGAGCCTTTTTTTAAACCATTTTTAAAAGAAAATAATATTTCTTTTAATCAAAATGGAGAAAATGGTATTACAGTGTCAGATATTTCTCATTGTATTTTTGGTGATTATATGTTTATAGAAACTAATGGTGATGTGAAGCCCTGTACTTTTGCTCCTATTGCTATTGACAATGTAAATGACTATCCCCTTTAATGATATATGGGCAAAGATGCAAAATTCCTCTTTAATTCAAAAAATAAAAAATTTATTTTTATATAAAATTACCAGTTCGTCATTTTCTACTTTTATTTTGACATCTTTCAATCTCTTGCCATTATCATCAGCGAGAATTTCTAATTCACTTTTGATGGCAATGATTTCATTTAAAGCAGAAACGAGGAAATGACCAGAGCCGACTGCTGGATCGCAAATTCTCAGACTATCTATCACAGCATTAGCCTCATCTGTATGTTTTTCATCGATTTTATTGTATAAATCTACGAAATTCCTACATTGCCAATTGTATTTTTTATTAAATTTATCAACTACAGCTTTTCTAATAGCTTCGTGGCACATATACTCTGTTATGTATCCAGGTGTGAAAAATGAGCCGTCTTTGTATCCATTAATTTTTTCAAAAATCAAACCAAGAACAGCAGCATTTATGATATTTCTATTATCTTTCTGCACTTTGGCACTGCTATCACTAGAGAAATCGTATGCATTGAGAAAAGCAAACAAATAATTTAATGTCGTTAAATTCTCTTTTGGTTCTTTTATTACAGTAGCTTTGTATAGTTTTAGGTGTAATCGGTCTTTTAGACTATTAATGGTGATATATTGCTTTTCGTAATCTGTCAGCTCAAAAAGTGAACTATTCAGATATGGAATGTTTTTGTACTTCTCTTTCACATCATCAGATCTATCTTTTTCAGGTACAGCCAGAACCTCAAAAAACAACTCATTCAGATCATCGAATTCCTTTATTTTTTCGATATTCATAAATGAATAATCTAGCTTGTCATTATTATGAAATTTTATCAATTGTCCCTCTAGAAGCTTGAGAAAAAGGATTCTATTTAGCCAAGTGATACATAGCTCCAGGGCAATCTCAAAAATAGACTCTTCATCACTAAAATTTTTATTTATTTTTAGCTGATTAATAGTATTTTCTATCAGAGATGCACTCTGCCTATTAGATGTAAGAGCTCTGCTGATGATATTTCTGCCATTGTCTTTTCGCTCTTCTAACCCGAGAATATACAAAAGCTCATTATAGAATTCAGTATTTAGAGTATTGCTATCATTAGCAAAAGGTAATTTGAGCAAATGCTGCGGTGATAGCAACTTGTACAATTTTATGATTTCATCATCACCGCTGATATCTTCAATGCTAAAGTGAACTACATTAATTTCATCTTCTAAAAGTTCTATAGATTTGCTAATAATTTCATACGCCATTGGAGCATTTTTATTAACTGTTACATTATTGTACCATTCTAAGTATTTTTTGCTAAAATCTTTATTTTCAAAAAATAATTTCTCAAACTCTCTAGCATCAAAAACAAACCATTCAAAGCCATTGGTAGCTATCAGATGTTTGATAGTGATATTACCTTTGAGTCTCTCCTGCATGTAATAATGCACTAGCTCCCACATAGCTTTAGCATTAATGTTATTTGTAGAAATCATTTCAGCAGTATTTTGTGGAGTTTTCAACTCAAAGATTACATCTACTTTATTTGTTAAGTGGTCTTTATTTAGAATTGCTAAATCAATATTGCCTTTTATATCTATTTGGTCATTAGAATAGAAGTTTCCAATTAATAAATCTCTGATTTTTAGTTTTAATGATTCCTCTCTTTGTTGTTTGTCATTAGCTAGGTTATTAATAGCTTTAATGAACTCAGTTAGAGTTGATTTGAATTTATCTAATTTTGATTTATCAATGCTTTGATTGTAATATCCGATATTTTGTTTCCTTAGCTTATCATCTAGTGATAATAAATTTATATGAGGCATAAAAAATTTTTTACAAATATATTTAAAATTGGTGAAGTGGGGGAGAGAGGGAGATGGGGAGACTGGGTGTCTCGTCCTGAAATAGGTTTACAAAAAATAATGAAATAATAGTTTAAGGACAAATTTCAACATAAATACTTGATGATGGGCCATTGCCACAATCATTATAAGGAGTTACAGTTATAAAGCCGCTATTATTATTAGCTGTTACATTTATAACATTTGTATTTTGTCCGCTATTAATTATCCAACCAGATGGTAAAGACCAATTATATATAAAATCTTCGTCTGTAACACTATATACTGCATTATTATTTCCAATATATGAACTAATGCTTATATTATCAAACCAAACATAAAAAGTTTTTGAATCGTTATATCCACAAGAAGGTTCAATGTAAAATAAGATATTTGATTTATTCACTATAGTTGAAATATCAAATAAAACTTCTACACGAGCACAGGAACGTGCTTCAGAAAATTCAAACCCTTTGCCATTACCTCCAGCATCATATGTAACATCAACATTATTAATTTTTACAGAAATGACATTATGTTTGTAAGCACCGTCTGCCCATACATAGAATCTACACCAGTCATTTGGATGTGTATCAAAATAAGAATGAGAGACATCAAAAGATAAACTTACAGTGTCGAAACTAGTGCAATTAATCTCAGGAAGACGAACAAAATTACCCCAATAATTATTCCAACTGCCAGAATAACCTATACTCCCTGGAGGACATCCATTACTAGAATTATAACTAATTGGTGTATAATAACTTGGAGCAAACCAAACGGTAGTAGGTGCAGACGTACCATGAACAAGTATATCAGAATTAAATTCTTCTGTTGAAATAATAGAGTAAGAATTACATAAAACAGTAGGTCCATTAATATTTGATGGTTGTGAAGGTAAGGTATCAACATAAATTTGTATAGTATCCACATCTATACATCCATTACTTGTACCAGAAACATAATAAATACTATTAGCTGATGGCGAAACTAAAATAGAATTTGTAGTTTCACCATTATTCCATAAATAGCTATCAGCACCACTAGCTGATAATATTACACTATCTCCTTCACATATTGTATCTGAATTAGTTAAAATAGTAATATTAAAAATGGAGCATGGATCACACCAAAGGGATTTCCATTGACCATTAACGAAAGTCTCAAAACAACTCGTAGTAGTATTAAATATCAAAAGAGATTGAGCTGGATTAGCAATAGCCTCTCTCTCACTAGTAGTCATACGTGGTAAAAGTAATCCTTTATTATTCGCTTTGATATCTAATAAAGAAGAAGAATCTGGAATAAAAAAAGAACTACTAATCCCAGTACTTTGTCCTATAATGTAATTACTATAAATAAATGTAATTACTATCAATATAACTATTTTGTATAAACTATAATTATTCATATATAAATTTTATATATTGCAAATATATAAAAAAAATATTTACATATAAAAATTTTGATAAAATTTTTATATGTAAGATAGTTTAATTTACAATTCCCATAGAAATTTTTTAGTAAAAATAGCTAAATAGGGGAGATGAATATATGAAAAAGGTAGAAATGCTTAGGGAGTGGGATAGAATGATAACAAATATTGTTATACTTAACAGTATGTTATTCATATCTTTGACTTACTATCTCTCTATACTTGTCCCACGCCCACCTATCGTGTGATGACAAGTTCAGTAGTCTGCCAATGTCTTGATCTATCAACTCTTTTAAGTACTTATTTATTATCACAAACCACATAAGGTAGCTCTGTAAGTACTTCGTAGCTACTCCGTGAAATCTACTCATCCACACCTTGAAATCACTTATTTTGCTCTCTACTATCTTGACACTGTATATACCTCGTTTCACTTGTTTTT
>JAPXMM010000077.1:0-12453 GCA_033809015.1 Bacteroidales bacterium | reverse complement strand
CTCTAAATTGTCTGCCACAATATTTGCAAAGATAATTTTGCATGCCTTTTTGTTTACCATTTTTTACAATATCGTTACTACGACATTTAGGACAAAGTGGAGGAATACTTTGAAGTTTTAAACCTTGGTAATCTACTGCGTTTGCTTCATTTTGTAGTAGGAAATCGTAGAGATTATCAAAAAAGGCCTTGGAGTCTTCCTTACTCATAGCCAGATGTTCATTAATGTTATCTACTAAAGTCTTCATAAATATTGGATTTTTGGCAAATATATATAATAAATTTTATATGATATTAATATCATTAATTATTTTAAACATATATTAAATTCAAAAATTTCCATTTAACTACTTTTCTTTAATTTTGTAAAAAAAATGAAAACCTCAGTCGAAATTAGTTATTATCCTCTATCTAACAATTATTTAGTCCCTATAGAAAATTTCTTAAAGGCTCTACGTTCTTATGATCAAATAAAAATCATTACCAATGGTATGAGTACTCAAATTTTTGGTGAATATGATGTTGTCATGAATATTTTAACTAAAGAAATCAAAAATGCATTCTCTAATCCTGATTCTCTTTTTGTAATGAAAATCGCTAATGCTTGTTTAGATAGTTATACACCTCCTATTGATTAAATTTAAAATTTATTTTGTTAAATTACATTTGCTTGCATTGGATTGAAATAATAGCAGCTACTCTTGGTATCATCGCTATTTATTTCCAAATTAAAGTAAAACCATTCTATTGGATTATTAGTTTAGTGGTTTCTTCAATGTATATTGTTGTATACTTTTCAGCTAAATTATATGCAGATATGAGCATGCAATTTTATTATGTGGGCATGTCTATTTATGGATTATATGTTTGGCTTTCAGGGAATAATAATAGTGATAAAAAAACAATTCCTATTAGCAAAATAAAAAATTTTAAATCTTGGATAATAATTGTTTTAATTTCTGCTTTGTCATTTATTATAATTGGTTACATTCTTAAAAATTTTACTGATAGTAATGTCCCTTGGTGGGACTCTTTCACTACTTCTTTAAGTTTCGTAGCTACTTGGATGCTTGCTAGAAAAAAAATAGAGAATTGGCTTGTTTGGATTGTCGTTGACGCTACTAGTGTGGCTCTATATATTTATAAACAATTATATCCTACTACTATTTTATTTATTGTACTTACATTGTTAGCAATTGTCGGATATTTTCAATGGAAGCGTGAATTGAGAACTTTAGAAAATAATTGAATGATTAGTGTAAAATCACTGAAAGATATTAACTATTAAATTTTAGGTTTATTATTAAAATATGGTTTGATATTTTGATTTTGTCTTATCTTGAAATTCACAATTTATAAGTTATTGTAAAAACCAAAAAGGGCTAATAAATATCTTATCAGCCCTTTTTAAATTAAATTTATATATTTATTAGCTTGTTGCTTTTTCTAATCTTTTCATCAATGCAAAAATCAAAAGACCAGAAATTACGCATACACATACAAATATTAACCATAATTGCCATAGTTCTACTCTCTCCCAAAAATAAGTGCCAAGGAATAAAAGTTTATTGCCAACAGCTGTAGTTAATAACCAACCACCTTGCATTAAACCTTGGAATCTCTTAGGTGCCACTTTTGATACGAATGATAAGCCCATAGGACTTAAGAATAATTCTGCTACAGTCAATGTTAAGTATGTAGAAATTAACCAATATGGAGAAACTCTATTGTAATCAGTAATACCTGATTGTGCTATATCACTTGGAGATGTTAAATTTGTTGAAGCGAATATCATAATGATATAGCCCAAAGCTGCTAAAAACATTCCCATACCAATTTTTCTAGGAGTAGAAGGTTCTTTCCCTTTACTTCTTAACCAACTAAATAAACCATTTATAGGAAATGTTAATGCTACTATAAATAATGGATTAAAAGATTGGAAAAGTTCTGGAGCTATAGGTATCATTTTGCCAGCATTCAATTGATAAAAATAATAAGTTAAATAGCCAAAACCAATGAAAAATACTGCAGCAATTATTTTATTGAGTAATTTTTTTGAAGTAAATATCATTACTATACCAGAAATAGCTAAAATTATCGATAATAGTGATTCCAAATTAAAGAATAATGCTGTGAAAGCACCTACTTCTTTGAAAACATAATCACGTGCAAAAAGTGTTAGTGTTAATCCATTCTGATGGAAAGACATCCAGAAAAATATTACTACAAAAAATACTAAAACTAAAGAAGTAATTTTTGGTTTTTCTTCTGCAGTAGCCGATAAGATTATATATGTAATGAAACCACCAAATAATGCAACAGCGAAACCTATATCAACGTTGCCCATTGCAAACCAAAATATTCCTAATAATACTACAAAAGATATGATAGCATAAATTAAATTTTTAATAGGAAATGACGCTGCTGGAGTAGTTTCTTTGTGTTCTTGAGCTTCTTTTGCTTTTTGCTCTTTTTGAATTTTCCTAGCATCTGGTAAGCTTTTTTGATAGAATATAAAGATTAATAATGAAATTATCATTGCTAATGCAGCTATTCCAAAGGCATAATTATAACCTCTAGAAAACACATCTATATACTGATGTGCAAAAGCAGATAAATCTGTTACTGGAGCACTAGATACGCTATTTGCAAGAGCATGGAATTTGTCTACATCTAAACTTTGTCCATTTATGTATGCATGGCACATGGAGGGTAGTGAAGCATCATGTACAAAACCATTGATTTTCAAAAACCAATTTCTCATACCTGTAGCAGCAAAAGGTGCAAAGAAAGCACCAATATTTATTCCCATATAAAATAGTAAATAACCAGTATCTCGTAGAGGTTCATACTTTGGATCATCATATAGCTGACCAACAATAGCTTGTAAATTGCCTTTAAATAGACCATTACCAAGAGCTATTACCATTAAACCAGTAATTGCTATTGCTAGTGTAGTACCAGGTATAGCCATCATTGCATAACCTAATAACATAACAATGAGACCTAATAAAACTACTAATTTGTAACGTTTAGTAGAGTCTGCTATTATACCGCCTACTAATGCTAAAGCATAAATAGCAAAATAGAACCAGCTATATATACTTCCTGCACTCTCCGCAGATAACCCAAATTTAGCTTGTAAAAATAAAACTAAAATGGCCATCATTGTATAAAAGCCAAATCGCTCTCCCATATTAGAGAAAAAAGCGATTACTAAACCTTTTGGATGATTTTTAAACATATATCTTGTTTTTTTGGTTTTTCTATAAATAAGGATTTTCCATTTTTACTATTTGTGCCATCATCTCAGCCTCTGTTACCACTCTTTCGCCTACATATGCTTTGCCTTTCATATTTACTATTCCCCTTCTAATAGGTGAAGTTAATTCTAAATAAAATACTACTGTATCGCCAGGTACTACTTTATGTCTAAACTTCACATCTTTGATAGAAAGAAAATAAGTAATATAATTCTCTGGATCAGGTATATCAGATAATATTAGCATACCGCCTGTCTGAGCCATAGCTTCTACTAACAATACTCCTGGCATTACAGCTTCTTTGGGGAAATGTCCTAAAAAGTGAGCTTCATTATAAGTAACATTTTTTACTCCTATAATATAATTTTCTCCTTTTTCTAATATTTTATCAACTAATAAAAAAGGATAACGATGTGGCATGAAACGTTTTATAGCTTCTATGTCAAAAACAGGTTCTTTATTCAAATCTAAATGTGACACTGGAGATTTTTTAGCTTCTTTTTTAATATGCTCTCTTATAAGCTTCGCAAATTCTACATTAGATCTGTGACCTGGCTTATTTGCAATCAAATGACCATTAAATCTATAACCAACAAGAGCTAAATCTCCTACAACATCTAATAATTTATGTCTGGCAGGCTCATTAGCAAAATAGAAACCAGTATTATTTAGGATACCTTTATCGATAATATTGATATTATGAATATTGAAATATTCTTTAAAATAATTTAATTTTTCTTCAGGTAATTCTTTATCTACTATCACTACACCACTATTCAAGTCTCCACCTTTAATGAGGCCATTTTGGATTAATTCTTCTATCTCAGATAAAAAAATGAAAGTTCTAGAACGTGATATTTCTCGTTCAAAATCTTTCATATCATTCAATACAGCATATTGTGGAGGCAAAACATCTTTATTATAGTCTATCATTACAGTTAATCTATAGTTATCATCAGGCATCAGCCAATATTCTGAATCTTTTTCTTTATCATAAAATGATATGCTCGATGTTATATTATAATATTTTCTTTCTTCATTTTGCTCAATTATCTCAGATTGTTTCTTGATAGCATCAATAAAACCATATGAATTACCTTCCAAGATAGGTACTTCTTCATTATCTATTTCTATCAATACATTATCTATATCTAGAGCCATCAAAGCAGCTAACAAGTGTTCTACTGTACGAATAGTGATACCATTATTAGTAAGAGTAGTGCCACGTAAAGTATCTGAAGCATAATCTGTTAATGCTTTTATCGTATTATTATTTTCTATATCTACTCTTTTAAAAACTATACCACTATTTTCAGTATTTGGCTTGAGCGATAAATGTACATTTTTACCGATATGTACACCTTTCCCCTCGATTTTAACTTCATTTTTTAGGGTTTTTTGTTTTATCATTTTTATAATTATTTGTTATGAGGTTTTCTAAATTATAAACTTTATTTCTAAGCTCTGCTAATTCTTTAAAAGCAATAAAATTTCTTTTAAATAATTTAGCATCTATAGCAGGTGATCCCATTAATAGTTCATTATCGCCCACACTACTAGCTATACCTGATTGGGCAGCTATTTGATTATTATTTTTTATATTTATATGCCCAGCTATACCCACTTGACCGCCAAACATATTATGATCACCGATTTTAGTAGAACCAGCTATTCCGCACTGTGCAGCCATTGCATTGTTTTTGCCTACTTCCACATTGTGAGCTATATGGATTAAATTATCCAATTTTGTCCCTTCTTTAATTCGTGTAGACCCTACTGTAGATCTATCTATTGTTACATTGGCTCCTATTTCTACATTATTCTCTATTACTACATTGCCAATTTGAGGTATTTTTTGATAAGTATTATCTTGCAATGGTAAAAAGCCAAAACCATCAGAACCTATAACTGTACCAGAATGTATAATACAATTATCTCCTACCCTACAATCATCTAATATTACTACTTGTGGATATATCAAACAATTTTTACCAATGTGCACATTTTCACCTATATATACTTGCTCTCTTATAATAGTCTCATCACCTATTGTAGCATTATCATTTACAATACTATAGTGTCCTATAGATACTCCATTTCCTATTTTAGCTTCTTTACTAATATATGTTAAATCTGAAATTCCATTTTTTTTATTTTCCCTTTTTTCAGAGTCTATAATATTTAATATTTTTAGAAAGCAAAAATATGGATTCTCGACTCGAATAAGTGTAGTTTCTATAGGCTCATTCAAAACTATATCTTTAGAAACTACCAAGGCACTAGCTTTAGTATCATAAATAAATTTTTCGAATTTAGAATCAAAAATAAAAGCTACCTCACCATTTTGTGCATCTTCGATTCTATTAATATTATAAATTTCTAGGTACCCATCACCCTCTATCTCTCCATCTATTAGTTGTGCTAATTGATTAACTGATAGTTTCATATTTAGTGAAAATTAAAAATTAAATTTGTTTGTTTTGCATTTTAGCATTTGCTATTGGATTGATGACATAATGATAAATAGTAAATATGACAGATGAGAATAATAAAGTGCCTACAATCTCATATCTAAAAAATGGTATTGCCATAGTATAGCAATTTATCAACCCCTGCCAACTATAGCTGTACCAACCACCCAGCCATACACCAAAATTAGAAAGTATAAAAAATGTAACTGATGCAGTGATAGATGATAGGAATACATTAGAAACTTTAAGTTTTTTGATCATCTTAGCCCCTATTAATGCTATAATGACAAAACTCAGATATGTAAATACCATAACTATCGGATCATATAATCCAATGATAAGATCGCTGATAAACAAAGTAATTATTGGGAAAATCATCGCCCACTTTTTATTTTTGAAAACATAACCACTAAATAATGCCAAAGCCGCTACTGGGGTAAAATTGGGAATAAAATTAAAAAATCGATATGCTACCACCAATACTATTACTAAACACAATAATATAAAATGTAAAATATTATTTTTTCTCATATTTTTTTTGCAAACTTATAAAAAAAATTTCATTTATTAGCCATTCTATTTTTTAGTATTATTAAAAATATATAAACAATCTATATCTGTATTGTTTTCGTACCACTTGTTAAAGTCACTTATATTGCGAAAAAAAAGCAAATTCCTTTTAGCTGTATAAGTTACATAAACAAGCTCATTTATATTTTGATTATCAGCTAAAATATAAATACAAATATCTGTAGGATTAGCTCCGGTCTTTAAAATATTGGCTTGTTTATCTAAATTTTCTTGGTATGCATCATATTTATAAAAGGCTGAATATTTATGCAAACTCCAGAGCATAGTGGTTAGCAAAATAATTGTATAGCTCAGATAAATCCATTTCTTATTATTAATAAATAAATATTTATCGCAAACAAACGTAGTAGTTAAAGTAATAAATAATACAAATTTTGCCATATAAATATAATGAGTCAATACAGCAGAAAAAACAATAATAGAAAATATTAATATTGGCAAAAACACCCATTTAATAATAAATTGCCATGAAGTATCATTTTTGAATATTTTTGCTTTATTCAAAACTGGTAAAATTATTAGTGTAAATAGGATGCCTGTTCCCTCTAAAACATTCCAAATACTTTTGAAAAATAATCGAAAAAATTCTTTGATAGCAGCCCATAAACCATCTACATTCAAAATGGTAGAAAAAATTCCTGCTCTATCTATATATCTTATCCATATAGAATTAATAAAAGGCTGCAGCCCACCTATACTACTATATTGTATTACTATCATTAAATAAGCAATAATTGTCAAATTGCTCACTAAAATTGCTTCTTTTTTATTCTTTTTTTTAATATTATAAAATATGTAAAAAACAGCATATATCAATGCCATCCAATCTATTAATAAATAACAGAAAAACAAGATTTTATGCAATATAAAATATAATTTATTCTCAGGAAATTTAATTATCAACATATGAAAGACTAAAACCCAAATAAAAAATACTAATCCTATGGTTTCAGCAAAATGATAATAAGTAAAACTAAATAATATTAATGGATGCGAAGCATATATCAATGTGCCAATAATAATTGAAATATTTTTCTTAAAAAGCAAACTTAGTAATATCATCACACCTATTATAGAAAGGATAAAATAAACGAAAAGAATTTTTTGTAAACTCAGATTATTAATAGGAAAATTAAATAATTTTAATACAGAATAAGAGAGTAAAAAACTACCAGAAGGGTGAGATAAATAATAATTATTCCCTCTACTATCAAATACTCGTGGATAAATATCTACAAACTTATCACCTGGATTATCATAGCTAATCACTGGAGCAAAATAATAATTTTTCGCCCCCACATTATCCCATTGCTCAAAAGTAATAGAAGTAAAAATATGTGCTATATTGCGATAATCTGTTTTTTTAGTCCAGTGCGAAGGAGTAATAAATAAAAGAATAAAGACTAAAAAAATAAAAAAACAAGTTAAAAGAAGAAATTCCTTATTCTTCTTCATTATTATTTTTAGATTTTTCATAATGTTTGGATGGTATGAAAGCTGAGGATGCTATATTCAATAATCTACCAACATCTGCATCTACATTACCACTCAAATAATTATTTTTGAGAACATAAAACTTTAAATAGCCTTGCAAATATTTAGGAGAAATATTTTTATATTGAGTCAATAATTTTTTTAAATTATCTTCTTCATTTTTAACAATTTCAAGATGATAGATATCTCTTTTCACTTTTTTATTTTTGATAACTATGGTTTTTTTAATATCATATTTCCTAATATCTCTGAACTTTTTAGAGTCTTTAACACAACATACTGTTAATGAATCAATTTTATTTTTTAATTCATTATTTATTTCTACACTAGTTATGGCCTTATCGCCCATATATTTCGCATATACATTCCCTTCTCTATCAGCTACTAATAGTATATGAGCATTATGTTTATTTTGCTTTAGCACAAGCTCATCAGTTTCAATAATGCCAGAAAATTTTATATCTTCATCCAAAGATTCTAAAGCAGAAAGAATTCTATGTCTCCATAGAAAACTTGTTTTTAAGCAAATACCCACTTCCTCAGCACAAGCTCTGAGGCTTTTACCCTCAAGCATACAACGTATATAGTCTAACATAGCAGAAGGTTTACGTAATCTATAGACAAAAGTACCAGCAGTAAAGCTAAATTGGTGCTTACAGCTTTTGCATCTATATATCTGTCTACCTTTGCGTGTACCAGCTTTGATTATATTTTCACTTCCACATCTTGGACATAATGTAATTCGAGATTGTTGCTTTAACTTTTGATAGTCTACTGGATTAGAACCATCAGCTAGAAGCATTTGATATAGTTTATCAATAAACTCTCTTCTACTCTCTCCAGATAACGAATTATAATATTTTACATTATTAAATAAATCTGGCATATTTTATTATTTGCACAAAATTAATAATAAATACTACAAATAAGAAATAATATTCCAAAAGATAGCAAATAAAATTAAACTTGAGATGAATTATTAGGTGAATATTATAATTCATAATTATTTCGCAACTAATATCAAACATATGATTATAAAATATAAAATAAAAAAGGCGAATCTTTGATTCGCCTTTTTTATTTATTTGAGATTTATTGTTATTTAGTTATTACTATTCTAAAGTTATTAACAGTATTATCAGGAGTGATAACCTTTAATAAGAAATTACCACTTAATTTTGAAACATCAATTGTCAATTTACTATTGTCCATTTTGTAGCTATTTACTAATTGCCCAAGCATATCATAGATATAAACTACTGCTCCGCTATTATTCATAAGTTCTACAGTTACTTTATCAGTAGTAGGTACTGGATAAACTTTTACATTAGATAAAGCGTTGTCTGCTATAGACGTTACTGTCACTTGATTAGATATGAACTCACAACTATTTTCATCAGTAAATACTACATAGTAGCATTCTCCGATAGTTGGATTAGCATAAATAGCTTCAGTGACACCAGGAATTACCTCGTCATTGCAAGTGTACCATGTATAATCACCAGTAACAATAGGATCTATAGTAGCTTCTAATCCACTTTCTGTTTCTGCTAAGCTAACAGTCACATTAGAGATAGTAACTAAAATATCGTCTGTAGCAGAGCAATCATATTCATTAGTAACAGTTACTGAATAGGTACCACTTATAGCTACCGTCATAGTCTGGTTATTACTCAATGGAGGATTCCACTGATATGAGCTAAATCCAGCACCAGCGTCTAGTGTTACTGTTCCGCCGCATTGTACTATATCTTCTCCTAAATTTACAGTAGGTGATGGATTAACTGTTATGTCTATTTCTGCTGTACTTTGGCAACCAGCTGGTGAAGTAGCAGTTACTGCATAATTTGTATTTGTAGTAGGATATTGCGTGATTACTGGATCTGTCAGTCCATTATTCCATACATAAGTAGTATTAGCTATATCTGAGCTTGCAGTTAGTGTAACTGATTGGCCACTACAAATAGTCATATTGTCTGAAGTAAGCATTAGTTGTGGTAATGGATTAACGATGACCGTAATTTCAGCTGTATTTTTGCAGCCATTAGCATCTGTTCCTGTAACTACATAGGTAGTAGTTTCGTCTGGTGTAATGCTAAATGATTCTGTGTCATCGCCAGTATCCCACAGATATGAATTAGCACCATTTGCACTGATAGTTGTAGATTCACCTATACACAACTCTGAAGGTGTAGCACTTGCACTAACATTTGGTAATGGATTTACATTAATAGAAACACTAGCTGTATTTTCGCAGCCATTAGCATCTGTTCCTGTAACAGTGTATGTCGTTGCAGTTGTAGGATTTACTATGATACTACTACCAGTTTGTGTAGTACTCCACTCATAGCTCACTCCACCATTAGCTGTCAACGTTGCTGGTGAACCAGAGCATACTGTACCAACATTAGATGATGCAGTAATATTAGGTAATGGATTCACAGTGAGATGGAAAATATATACACTATCGCATCCATTGATTGTTAGCAAGCTATCATAATAAGTACCAGCTACAGAATAGTTATGGCCGTGCCATGTATAAATGTCTCCTTGGCAAATAGCATGATTCTCAGTGAATTCGTATTTTGGATAAACTAATATTTCCATTGTTGCAATATTTTGGCAGCTATTAGCATCTGTTCCTGTAACGGTATATGTAGTTGCAGCTGTAGGACTCACAGTTATAGTGTTACTTGTTTCGGTTGTACTCCATATGTAACTGACACCACCATTTGCTGTTAATGTTGTTGTAGAGCCAGAGCAAATAGAGTTATCATCTGCTGTAATCTGAATGGTTGGCAAAGGATATACATTTATTGATACTTCAGCAGTGTTTTCACAACCGTTAGCATCTGTACCAGTAACTGCATATGTTGTTGTAGTAGTGGGGTTAACTGTTATGCTGCTACCCGTTTGTGTAGTACTCCATACATAGCTAACACCACCATTTGCTGTAAGTACTGCTGGTGAACTTGGACATATATTTGCCAAATTAGCACTAGCTGTAATATTAGGTAAAGGTAATATTGTTAAATTTAGTTGTGCAGCTGTATCACATCCTATTATTGCAGGTATAGTATCATAATAGGTGCCTGCAATATTATATACATTACCGTACCATGTCAAGCTTTCTCCAGAGCATATAGATACATTTTCTTCAGAGAGAATATAATCATCCACTGTAATAGTAATTTCAGCAGTATTCATGCACCCTAAAGCAGTTGTACCTGTAACAGTATAGGTAGTCGTTGTAGTAGGAGACACTGTAATATTAGCACCAGTATATGTATTAGTACCATCTGACCAGGAATAGTCTTCTGCTCCACTAGCTGTCAGATTTGCACTGCTACCTACGCATATTTGTGTTTGATCAGTAGAAATATTGATAGTAATTGGATTTACTGTGATAGTGATAGAATCTTGGTCTGAGCAACCATAATCATTAGTTACAGTAGCTATATAGGTAGTATTAATAATAGGATTTGCTATTGGATTTACGATTGTAGATGTGAAACTTGCTGGATTAGATGTCCATGCAACTGGTTGAGGTGCATATCCAGTAATGGTAACATTATCTATTGCCCAATAATACTGCCATGAAGCCTGATAATGGAATCTGACTTTTACATTGCTTAAACCAACATAATCACTTAAATTAATAGTTTCATGAGCGAATGAAGATGAACTCCCTACTGTGGAAGTGTAAGATTTAATGTTAACCCATTGAGTACCATCATATATATCTACATCAGCAGTTCCTGAAGAGCGGAAATAATGATAAAAATCTACAGTTAATGAATCAAAACCTACAGTACTAAACTCAGGAGAAATTAGCTCTGTATTAGTAGTGCCACCGCTCCCTTGATCATCACTATTACTCATAATAAATTGTGAATTGTCATTACTATGAAAAACAACTGGTGAATATGTTCCATAACTATAGCCATCTGGTCTAAGTGTCCATGCAGCATCTTCAGGAGTACCACCAGTAGAATTATTAATAGTTGTAAATGAATGAGTAGTGCCATTGAAATTTTCTGATACAATAATTGTTGGTACATAACCAACGCCTGTAGCATTTAACTGAGCAGACTCACCACAAGTAATTGTTGTCGGGTTAGCAGATACATCTATAGAAGGACTAGGATATACAGTTACATTTACAGTATCTATATTTACACAACCACCTATTGGATCATTAGCATTTACTATGTATTGAGTACTAATAGATGGGCTATCAGTGAAGCTAGCTCCTACATAATTTTGTGAATCATAAGTCCATGTATATTGATAATTAGTATTGCTACTAGTAACGCTTAGTGTTATTTCTTCTCCATCACAAATAGTATCATCTGGAGATACACTAACAGTGATTGCTGGTGGCACGGTGATAGTAGCTACTACTTCTACACGTGGACTTGTACAAGCTGATTTATCTAATTTAAATTTAGGTCTTGTGGTACCAGTAGTAGCTGATGTAGTCAAAGCACATAATGCACTTGCAGCTTGATTATCTTTTTGTATATAACTAGTAGAATTAAATGTTGTGTTATCATATTTTACATGAGCACTATTAGTTGATGAACCACTATTGTTATTACTCCAACAGAATTCGATCACTATATTGGATGTACC
>JAPXMM010000076.1:336-12554 GCA_033809015.1 Bacteroidales bacterium | reverse complement strand
TGTCAAGATAGTTGAAAGCAAAATAAGTGATTTCAAGGTGTGGATGAGTAGATTTCACGGAGTAGCTACGAAGTACTTACAGAGCTACTTGATGTGGTTTGTGATAATGAATAAATATTTAAAAGAGCTGATAGATCAAGACATTGGCAGGCTGTTGAACTTGTCATCACACGATAGGTGGGCGTGGGACAAGTATAGAGAGATAGTTAGTCAAAGATATGATTAAAATACTTTTAAGTATAACAATAATTTGATACTTTCCTTCTCCCTTCGCATTAAAATTCCTTAAACCTATTTCCCTCCTTTATTAATAAAACAATGCTGTGCTACCTAATATAGCTGCATTCTTATTTATTAGTGCAGATGGCAATATTTTGACTTTGTCTTTGAATAATGATAATACATTATTATTGATGACTTCTGTTACAGTAGGTATTAGTATTGGATGTGCATTGGCTATCCCTCCAAACAAAAATATAGCTTCAGGATCAAGTATTAAAATGAGATTTGATAAAGAACGTCCCAATACTTCTCCAGTAGTTTTATATGTTTCGATAGCTAATTTATCACCTATTAATGCTAAATTATATATTTCCTTAGTAGTCATTTCATCTGGGGCTATTTCTCTATCATTATAAGCACATTTCTCTTTATATGTTTGCAAAATACCTCTAGATGAAACATATGTCTCTAGACAACCTATTCTACCACAACTACATTTGCGATTACTCTCTGCTATAGTAGTATGTCCTAGTTCCCCTGCGAAACCATTTTTACCATGTACGATATTCCCATTTGCGAAAATTCCACTTCCTAATCCTGTACCTATTGTTAGCACTACAAAATCTTTCATCTCCTTAGCAGCACCAAAAAATTTTTCTCCTATTGCTGCAGCATTAGCATCATTAGTAAGTATCACAGGTAATTGAAATATTTCACTGAAAATATTAGCTATAGGAACATTTTCTCCCCAATTCAAATTAGGTGCAAATTCAATGCAACCATTAAAAAAATTACCGTTGGGAGCTCCTATACCTATACCGCTAGCTTTTATGTGCTGTTCAACACTCTTATTAACATATTCAGTATATATATCCCTAGCCAGATCTTTCGGATTTTTATATGATTTAGTATTAAAATTACCTGAGAAAATTATTTCTCCTTTCTCGTTTACTAATCCGTATTTTGTATTGGTTCCACCAATATCGACACCAATGTAATAATTATCTTTCATATATTTTAAATTTAATTGGTTACAAAAATTTTTTTCTTATATCCCCAGATACCATAAAATGTTAGATAAATAAATCCTATCATAGGGATAATAAATGAATGCTGAACATTCCAATGATCAGCCAAAAAGCCCATTACTAAAGGCAATATAGCTCCACCTACTATAGCCATTACTAATAGAGATGATGCCTGAGATGTGTGTATTCCTAATCCATCTATTGACAAAGTAAATATATTTGACCACATTATAGAATTAAACAATCCTGTAAGTACTACTGCCCATATAGCTGTTGTACCAGCTGTATTAACAACTATTAAAAGTAAAATTAAATTGATAATCGCAAATATTGATAATGAGCGATGTGCATTTCTCGCATACCATAATAATCCACTACAGATAATTACAAAAATAATATAAGCAAATGCTAGAGATAATGAATGAATATACCATAAAAATAGAAATCCAAGTGCAATAATAGTTAATACTCCAATAAGTTTATTTTTATTTTGTTTTTCAGTTAATAGTACAGATCCTAAAAAACGACCTATCATCAACCCTGTCCAGTATAATGATACATAGTTACGTGCTTCAAATTCGTTCATATTACCTATATTTGGCTGCTTTAGAAAGCTAATAAGCATACTGCCAATACTAACTTCTGCTCCTACATACATAAAAATAGCTATTATTCCCCACATTAATTGAGGATAATGTGTTATTTTTAGTGAAGAATATTCAGAGGTGTCTTTATAATCTGGTAATTTAATAAATAAAAAAGCAATACCTAATAATATGAATATAGCAGTGAATGCCATATATGGATAGATTAAAGCATCTGCATTTTGAAATTCATCGCCTACGAATAATTTAAAAATTAAATAACCTCCTAATAAAGGTGCTAGTGTGGTTCCTAAGCTATTAAATCCTTGTGCTAGATTTAATCTAGACGAGGCTGTCTGTGGACTACCTAGAATAGCTACATAAGGGTTAGCTGATATTTGTAATAATGTAAATCCCAACCCCAAAATAAATAGTCCTGTTAAAAACATACCATATGAAACTATCACTGCAGCTGGATAAAACATACCTGTACCTATAGCAGACATAAATAAACCTAGGACTATACCATTTTTATATCCTATGTGATTTATGGGATCTCCCCATATAGAACTAATAATAAAATATATAAGTGATCCAATGAAATATGCACCAAAAAATGAAAATTGTATTATCATAGCCTTTGTATATGTTAAGGTAAATACAGATTTCAAAAACGGAATTAATACATCATTCATACTTGTGAGAAAACCCCATACAAAAAATAATGAGATCAATACTGGCAATGCATAATTATAATTTTTTCTTTCTAACTGTTTCATATTAATTTTTTAAAATTTGAATTTATATAAGCATTTTTTTGTTATTTGATAATAATCTCATCTATAAAAAAGAAAGCAGGGTATCCAGCTCCTGGGTGCCACTGAGGCAAATTACCTGATTTAGGTACAAATACTCTAACATAACGTGCTTCTATTGGTTTAATCTGTGTAGAAAAAAATGCTTCTTGCGGAGTCCAATCTTCATTAGAAAACATATTTTCAATAATTGCTACATCTTGGAAATGTACATTATCACTTGAAACACTAAATTTAATATATGGAGGAAATAAAATCCATGAATTCACATCTCGCAAAAAATGTGCTGACAATGTAGATATCATCGTTGGTTTACCTAAATCTATTACAGCTAATAGACAAGTATCTTGATAACCTTGCCATTCTCCAGTTCTATAATCAGCCTTACCCATAATGCCATCTATCAATGCTATATCTCCACCACCTGTATATTCACTACTGTATCTTGAATGTATTGATATCTTTTTGCCTTCATCTAGTTTTATGAGTTTCGTACGATTAATGTTACTTTTATTCCCTTTTTCATCAATGCAAATAGAATAAATTTCACAGCTAGAATCTATCGCAAATGGTCCTAGATATAAAATCGAATTTTCTGTAGGAGTGCTACCATCGATTGTATAAAATATTTTGCAATTTGGTTCTATTGATTCAAGAGTTATTGTTGTCTTTCCAGAAAAAGAACGCTGACCCTCTACATAAAAAGGCATTGCAACAAAATTATTATTTTCAATAGTTGTTCGAGGACAATTTTCATTTTTTGTTCCCCAATCAGAAGGATTTTTGCCCATAAAGAATTCTAAAGTACCACCATTAATAATCATATTATGTGTGATAAAAGACTTTGTGTACTCTTTGCCATTAAATGTAACTCGCTGAATATATTTATTCTCAGCTGATAATTGATGTGCTATCATATGAAATGGTTTGTCTATATTAATTGTAGCACTGTTTAATAAAGGCTTACCAATAATATAAATGGAATCACCAGGCGTTACTGGGTAAAATCCTAATGCAGAAAAAATATACCATGCAGACATTTGTCCACAATCTTCATTGCCTATTAGACCATCAGGCTTATTAGTATAAAATAATGCTATCTGGTCAATTAATTCTTGTGTTTTATATGGCTTCTCAATAAAATTATATAAATATGCTATATGATGGCTCGGCTCATTACCATGAGCGTATTGACCAATTAGTCCAGTAATATCCACTTGGTCACGACCACTTAAATTAACTTTTGTATAAAATAATGAATCTAATTTCTGCTCTAGGGCATCTTTGCCTCCCATCAATAAAATAAAATCATTAATATCATGAGGAACATAAAAACTATATTGCCAAGCGTTAGCTTCTGTATAATGTAATGAAACATCGTATGGTGAAAAAGGTCTTATCCAGCTTCCATTATTACGGGCTCTGAAAAATTTAGTTTCTGGGTCAAATAAATTTTTAAAAAATAATGATCTATTAATATATTTTTCATAATCATTTATCTTACTAAGAGATAAGGCCATCTGGGCAATACACCAATCATCATAAGCATATTCGAGTGTTTTAGAAACACTCTCTCCATCCTCTGAGGACAAAACACAACCATTGGTTTCATAGTTAGCTAAAGATAATATCTTTCGTGTAGCCATTGCTTTCATTGATTCTAAAGCTTCTACACCATTAAAATTGCGAATGCCTTTCTGCCATGCATCATAGATAACTGATACTGCGTGATATCCAATCATACAATTGGTCTCATTAGCAGCTAATTCCCAAATTGGTAATAATCCACTTTGTTCATATTGCAATAAAAATGTTTTGATAAAGTCTCCAGTAATGTAAGGTTCTAAAATTGTCATTAATGGATGCCAAGCTCTATATGTATCCCATAATGAAAAAACTGTATAATAATTGTCATTACTTTGATGAATTTTATCATCTCTGCCCCTATATCGCCCATCACAATCATTAAAAATATTTGGTTGTATATATGAATGATATAAAGCAGTGTAAAAGATTTCTTTAGTTTGCTGATCTGCATCGATAGATATCTTGCTTAAAATATTTTCCCATTTATTAGCAGCTTGTTTTTTATATTTGTCAAAATCCCAAGACTGAGCTTCAGTTGCTAGATTTTTACGTGCCCCCTCGATATCCACAAAAGAAATGGCAACTTTTACTATAAGTGGTTGATTATTTTTAGATGAAACTGTCAAAAATGCACGAATATTATTACCATAAGCTGATGTTTCCTTTATATAATTAGTATCATTTAATACTATACCTTTATTTATACAAGGCTTAGACAATTGTATTACAAAATAAATTTTCTGATTTCTCGCCCATGAAGAGCTAAATCGATAACCTTCTATTTCACTGTCTGAAACAAAATTAATATATGAATCTGTTACTTTATCACGATGTTTGAGATCTATAATTAAATTGTTTTGAGAGCCTTCGGGGAAAATATATTTATGTATGCCAACACGCTGTGTAGTTGTTAATTCTGCTAGTATATTATATTTTAATAGTTTAACACTATAATAACCTGGAGATGCTTTTTCTTGTTTATGCGAAAATAAACTCGAATAGCCATTATAATTATTTTCTGATGTTCCAGGTATTACATTCACTTTACCTGTAGTGGGCATTATCAAAATGTCACAATAATCTGGTACACCTGTTCCACTCAAATGTGTATGCGAAAATCCATAAATTATAGAATCACTATAATGATAACCACTGCACCCATCCCATCCTTCGAGTCTAGTATCAGGACTCAGCTGTACCATACCAAAAGGTAGAGTAGCACCAGGATATGTATGTCCATGAGCATCTGTGCCAATAAATGGATTTACAAATTGAATATATTGATATTCTTTCGGAGGTTTATATGAATAGAACATCAATATTAAAACTGTAAAACATACAAAATGTAAAATCTTTCTCATATCTTTAATTATTAATTTTTTTCACAGAATGACGTTTAATTAGGCTAGTTTCTAGAGAAATCTGTTTTAATGTACCTTTATACATATCAGCTTTCCCTATCAACTCTAATAATATTTTTACAGCATTTTGTGATATGCTTTCAATAGGCTGTGATACACAGGTGATAGATGGTTTAGTGAAGCTAAAAACTTCAATATCATCAAAACTCACTATAGATATATCTTCAGGAATATTTATTTCTAAATCGCTACAAACTTTTAATAGTGATAATGTTATTTGATTATTAGCCAAAAATATAGCCGTAGGTAAAGATTTATTATTTTTCCTAATTTTTATTATCCTAAAAATACTATTATATATGTCATCTCTCGGAATTACTTCATGATTTTTTCTATTAAAGTGCAAATGATGTTCTTCTATTGCAGATCTATAACCGAGATATCTATCCACTTGTGTGCTAATGTACTTAGGTGAAATAGTAAAACAAGCAATATTTCTATGTCCTTTTCTAATGAGATATGATGTAGCATCTTTAGCTCCTTGAATATTGTCAACAATTACATGATTGCATGGATAATCGCGATATATTCTGTCTATCAAAACAAAAGGAATGTCTTTGCCATTGAGTAGTTCAAGGTGCTTTGTATCATTAATAGTAGAAGAAATTATCAGTCCATCTACTTGCTTATTGATCAAATTATTTATTATTTTTATTTCTTTTTCTTGGTTTTCATCACTATTACAAATAATTAAATTGTAATCTTGTTGACTACAATAATCTTCAATATGGCGAGCAATACGAGCATAAAATGAATTAGAGATATCAGAAACTACCAACCCTATTGTATTAGATTTACCTATTCTCAATCCACGAGCAAATTGATTGGGCTTATAATCTAGATCCTTGGCTAGTTTCAATACTCGCTCTTGAGTTTTTTTACTGATTCCATATTTGTCACCATTACCATTCATGACCATAGAAACTAGAGTCTTAGATACTCCTAACTCTTCTGCTATATAGCTCAAAGAAACATTTTTTAAATGAGTCATAAAAATAATTATGCTACAAAGATATAAAAATAATCTAAATCGTTTTAGTTTTTTAAAATTATTTTGAATTAAAAGTTAAATCAATAATAAATTTATTTTTTTAAACGTATCAGAAATGACTATATTCCTTAAGAGTGTATATGTATCATTTCAATTTAAAAAAATAATTATAAAAACTTTTTAAGTTCCTACATAAAACCTATAATCCATAAAATGATATTTGTTATAAAATCATGCCATGTCTCCAAATTATTTTATTTTTGTAATTATTATTAATTTTTTAAAAAAATAGTACTTTATGCCATGGGATGTTAATTCTTTTCGTAATCATTTCCCTTTTTATTCGTTAGATAATGATATTATTTATTTAGATAATGCTGCAACTACGCAAAAAAATATTGAGACCATAGATACTCTGAATTTTTTTTATTCACATTATAATGCCAATGTACATCGTGGAGCCCATTATTTGTCTACTAAAGCTACCGAATTATTTGAGGAAGCTAGAAATAAAATTCAAAATTTTATAAATGCAAAAAATAATTATGAGATTATCTTTACCAAAGGTACTACTGAAGCTATTAATTTAGTTGCTTTTAGCTATATAGAGCAATTTTGCAATGCTGGTGATAACATCATTACTACATCTATAGAGCATCATAGTAATTTCGTACCGTGGCAACTAGCTGCTAAAAGAAAAAAATTAGATTTTCGTGTTATTCCATTTGATCAAACAAATTTTGAACTTGACCTTGATGCATTTAAGAAATTAGTCGATAGCAATACAAAAATTATTGCTATTACTCAAGTTAGTAATGTTTTAGGAATAGCTACTCCTATTAATGAAATTATAGATTTTGCTCATTCTAGAAATATTCCGGTTATTGTAGATGCTGCCCAATCTTTTCCTCATATAGCTATAGATGTACAAAAATTAGATGCTGATTTTGTAGCACTCTCCGCTCATAAATGCTATGGTCCTACTGGTATGGGAATTTTATATGGCAAAGAAAAATGGTTAAATGCTATGCCTCCATATCAGAGTGGCGGCGAAATGATTGATCTTGTAACTACAGATAATACTACTTTCAATGAATTACCATTTAAGTTTGAAGCTGGCACACCAAATTTTGCTGATGCTATTGCCTGGGGAGCTACTATAGATTTTATAAATCAATTTGACAAAAATCAAATGTTTGCTTATGAGGAAGAGCTTTGGAATTATGCATACGAAAAATTATCTTCTTTACCTTACATTAAAATTTTTGCTCATCCAGAGCAAAAACATTATGGGGCTTTGTCTTTTGTTTTCAACGATATTCACCCATATGATGCTGCTTCAATTTTGGATGAATTGAAAATTGCTGTAAGAGTTGGTCATCACTGTGCTCAACCTCTTATGAAAATATTAGGTGTTACTGGCACTATCAGAGCTTCTTTTGCTCCTTATAATACTAAAGATGAAATTGATAAATTAGTAGAAGGATTAAAGACTGTGTATAAATTTTTTAACAAGAATTAGTTAGTTATGAATAATATAGAATTAAAGGCTAAACAAATAGAAGAAGAGTTTTCTATCTTTGATGACTGGATGGATAGATATAATATTTTAATCGATAAAGCTCGGAATTTAGAACCATTAGATCCTAAATATAAAACTCCACAATATTTAATAAATGGTTGTCAATCTCAATTATGGTTATTTTGTGAGAATAAAGATGGTTGTTTGTTTTGTAAAGCTGATGGTGATGCTATTATCACAAAAGGTATGGCAGCTATTGTTATAGAACTTGTTAATGGTGAACCATTGCAGGATATCATAAATTATAATTTTGAAGTCTTTGATAATATCGGACTTCATTCCCATCTCTCTCCTACTCGTTCTAACGGATTACGTAGTTTAATAAAACAAGTAAAATTATATGCTGAGGCATATTTATTAAAAAATATTAGCAATGATAAACAAAGATAATGTTATTGAAATTTTAAAAACTGTTTTCGATCCAGAAATTCCTGTTAATATCTGGGATCTTGGCATAGTCTATAATGTTGAGGTTACTGAAAATAATGATATAATTATTACAATGACTATGACAGCACCTAATTGCCCTATCTCTGAAATGATCTTAGATGATGTAAAAGCTTCTCTGAGTAATTTAGAAGGGGTGAATGATATAAAAATCAATTTAACTTTTGATCCACCTTGGTCTCCTGATATGATGTCTGAAGAAGCTAAATTACAACTAGGTTTGTTCTGATTTTGTTTACTCTCTATTGGCAACCACAAGCTTTTTTATATTTCATCCAATTATTGTAGCTACCATTAAAGACATTCAAATCTATTTTAGTATTTATTCCTTTTAGTCGCCCTCTATCTGTATATTGCCAAAATAAAAAATCTTTTGGTAACTGTGGCTCATCTATTCTATATGATGCTATCCATAAAGGTAAATGATCGAGATCATTACCGATTATTAAATCATAATATGTGGATACATTTGTATAAATCATAATATCATGAGTAGTTTCATCATTAATCGTTTGAATAAACGTATTTAAATTTCTCACAGCTACTTCTCTATCTGTATATTTCTCAATATCGATCACATAGGGCAGTTTCACTTTCACATTACTAATAGAACTCAAAAAATTATTAGCTTGCTCACTACCGCTAATGTCAGCTACGAAATAATGATAAGCTCCAAAGCAAACATTCCTTTTTATCAATTCTTTAGAATATTCTTCAAACATCTTATCTTGTAAGGTTATACCTTCAGACGCCTTCAAAAAGACAAATTCTATAGGTAAATCATTCCCATATAATAATGTATCCCAATTAATCTGGTCTCCCTGGTAATAAGATAGATCTATACCATACACATTATAATTTTCTCTTTTTGGAAAATAATATTCCGATTTATTAATTATAAAATATATTATCAGCATTATAATCAGCGTAATGAGTAATAAAAATAATGGTTTCTTTGTTTCTTCCTTCATAATTTTTTATGAAATACGATTTAGATAATTAGTATTTTACGCAAAAAATGTTCCTTTATTATTAGTTTTTTATTAACTATTCAAAATTAGAATGTGCTATATGCTGAATCAATAGTAAAATAGCTGTATTAGAAGCTGATTCTATAACTATTTCTCTATTCCCATGAAAATGAAATTCATAATGAAAAATTTTTATTGGAGTAGCTATGGCGAAATGTACTAATCCAACGGGTTTATCCTCAGTGCCACCACTAGGGCCAGCTATACCACTTATAGCCACAGCATAATCTGTATCGAATAATTCTTTCCCATTTTCAGCCATATATCTTACAGTTTCTTTACTAACAGCACCTTTAATAGATATGATTTCCTCTGGTACATCTAAAATTTCTTCTTTAATTTCATTAGAATAGCATACTAATGTACCTTTGAAATATTCAGAACTCCCAGCATTAGAAACAATTTTACTTGCTACAGTGCCACCAGTACAACTTTCTAATGTACACAAGGTTTTTTTAGAATTTATAAGTAATTTATGTAAATAAACTTCAGGTTTATCTATATCATCATAAACAAAAAATTCTCTAAAAGTATATATTAAACTACTGATAAATTTTTTAAAATCAACATTTTGAGAATAATCTTTCTCAGCAGTGAAAACTATTCTGAGATAACCATAAGAAGGGAGATAAGCAGCTGACAAGGTATCAAATTTTGCCATCATTGGTTCTATAAATTCAGCTATTTCACTTTCTCTAGTATTTCTAAAAATATAAGCTGCACTCCATAAATATGCAGAATAATTATTAATAATCCATGGCAAAACAGACTGATCAAATATAGTTTGTGCTTCTTGTGGTACTCCAGGTAGACTAAATAAAATTACATTATCTTTTTTTACTTTAATGCCAGGTGCTGCTCCGACAGGATTTGGTAATAATTCAGAATTCTGAGGAATCATAGCCATGTGTTCTCTGAATTGATTAATTGGCACTCCTCGTTTATTATAAAATTTTTGAATTAAGTTTTTTACTTCTTCATTCACAATCAGTTGTACATTCAACCAATCAGCAATAGCTTCAATAGTTTTATCATCTGGAGTAGGTCCTAATCCTCCAGTAGCGATTATCATATCATGAGATTTTGATAATTCATCTAAAGCATTGACAATAACATCAATATCGTCAGCTACTGATAATATTGTTTTAGTCTGAAAACCATTGATAAATAATTGATTAGCTATATAAGAAGCATTTTTATTATCAATTATACCTCTCAAAAGTTCATCCCCAATACTTAAAATTGCAATCTCCATAATAATTTTATACAAAATTATTAAAACATTACGAGGTAATCAACTTAAATGATTTGAAATAGTTTTATTGTAAATACAAAAACTATTTTGCTAATATAACTTTACCAGTTATAACATTTTTTCTATACCCCTGTGAATCTTCAAATTTTATTATATAAGTATATATACCAGCAGGTACTATTTCACCCTTAAATGTACCATCCCACCCTTGATTAATATCTTTAGTGAAAAATATTTCTTTTCCCCATCTATCAAAAATCCTCATTTCAAAAGTATTCGGATTTATACCTGAACCAAAAATATTAAAACTTTCATTTAGTTCATTTCTGTTAGGAGTAAATGCATTTGGAACATAATAAGTATTAGCCTCTCTAATAATTATATTTGCACCGACAGTATCTATACATCCGTATTCATCTGATACTAATAAAACAACATGGTATTCTCCAGGATTTACGTATAAATGTGTAGGAGAATAATCAGTTGAAATATTTCCGTCACCAAAATCCCATTCATAAAAAATTGCACCAGTAGAATAGTTTTCAAAATATATTATTGGATTATCAATAGTTGTGATTTGCGGCTTTGGGGCAAAATTGGCTTGTGGCAAAGGTGCTTCTGTTAAAGTTATATTAATAGAATTACTACAACCGTTAGCATCAATAACTGTTAAATTATAATTACCAGCAGAAATATTATTTAGATTTGGACTATTAGCTCCATTAGACCACTGATAGACGTAAGGAGGAATACCACTAGTTACATTAGTTATTATATTCCCATCTGATTGTCCACAATGCGATTGTGTTGTTGTAAAATTAATCATTAGAGGTTGAGTTACATTAATTGTTATAGAAGCCGTACCAGTGCACCCTTCATTAGTAGTTCCTGTAACTGTATATGTTGTAGTTGCATTTGGTGTTACTGTTTTACTTGCTCCACTTCCTAAACTATTTGACCAACTGTATGTACTGGCTCCACTTGCCGTCAATACTGAAGTTTCTCCATTACATATTGTTGTTTGACTTGCAGTAGCTGTAACTGTTGGCAATGGATTTACAGTTACACTCACTGTCGCTGTATTAATACAATTAGCTGTACTTGTACCTGTAACTGTATATGTTGTATTTGCATTTGGTGTTACTGTTTTACTTGCTCCACTTCCTAAACTATTTGACCAACTGTATGTACTGGCTCCACTTGCCGTCAATACTGAAGTTTCTCCATTACATATTGTTGTTTGACTTGCAGTAGC
>JAPXMM010000076.1:0-236 GCA_033809015.1 Bacteroidales bacterium | reverse complement strand
TGTAACTGTTGGCAATGGATTTACAGTTACACTCACTGTCGCTGTATTAGTACAATTAGCTGTACTTGTACCTGTTACTGTATATGTCGTCGTTGCATTTGGTGTTACAGTTTTACTGGCTCCTGTGCCTAATCCTCCTGACCAACTGTATGTACTCGCCCCACTGGCTGTTAATACTGATGTTGCTCCATTACATATCGAAGTAGGTGAGGCTGCTGCTGTTACCGTTGGCAATG
>JAPXMM010000075.1:0-12595 GCA_033809015.1 Bacteroidales bacterium | reverse complement strand
GATAAAAGGATTAGCTGTTTATAGCGTAAATGTAGCAGAGAAAAAGATTACAGATTTTTTAGTTTGGATGATGAAATTCAGAGGAGTAGCCACAAAGTATCTACAGAACTACCTTATGTGGTTTGTTGTTATGAATAAGTATTTGAAAGATAAGGTAGAATCAGATATTGGGCGACTATTGAACCTGTCATCGCACGATAGGTGGGCGTGGGAGCGGTATTTTAGATTAATGAAATTAAAATATTAAATATCATTGAAAGTTTAACAAAAATATTGTCATTTTTCATAAAACCTCTACCTCACTTTCTTTTTTTACATTATGTTTATTACCTAATCGTATTATCATTAATTCAAATTGACACGAACCTTACATTTATTTAAAACGAGTATATAATTAGATAAATACATTAAACTCATTTTTTGTGTTAATGAATTTTTTTTTATCATTGAAATTTTTTATTTTTACAAAAAATTGAATTTAATGAAAAACTTTGTACATCTACATTTACACACACAGTACTCTATCCTCGATGGTGCAGCTAATATAGAGCGTGTTTTTGCTAAAGCTCAGCAATTAGAAATGCCTGCCATAGCCATCACTGATCACGGAAACATGTATGGAGTTTTAGATTTTTTTCTTAAATCTAAAAAAACTAATGTAAAGCCAATCCTGGGTTGTGAGATTTATGTGGCTAAACGTTCTATGAATAAAAAAGAAAGTGACATTGATAGATCTGGATTTCATCTGATTTTATTAGCTAAAAATCTTACTGGTTATCATAATCTTTTAAAATTGGTCTCAAAGGCTTCTATTGATGGATTTTATTACACTCCTAGAATAGATAAGAATCTTTTAACTCATTATCATGAAGGATTAATAGCTAGTTCTGCTTGTCTAGGTGGAGAAATACCATATTATATTAGACAAAATAATTTGGATAAAGCTAGGCAAGCTATAAGCTTTTATAGAGATCTTTTCGGTGATGATTTTTATTTAGAACTGCAAAATCATGGTTTAGAAGATCAAGCAAAAGTAAACCCTATACTGAAAAGTTTAGCTAATGAATTTGGAATAAAAACAATTGTTACTAATGATGTGCATTTTGTAGATAAAGAAGATCAAGAAGCTCACAATTTATTAATTCGTCTAAATACTAATAGAGATGATGGTACTCTAATTTATTCTGGCAAAGAATATTTGAAATCATATGATGAGATGCTGCAATGTTTTCCTGATGATGAAGAATCCATCCTAAATACATTAGAAATTGCAGAAAAGGTAGAATCTTACTCGATAGAGAATAATATTATTTTACCTAAATATACTTTACCAGAAAATTTTAAAGATGAATTTGAGTATTTATCCTATCTCACTTATGAAGGAGCTAAAAATAAATATGGTAATCCATTGCCAGATACTGTAAATGAAAGAATAGATTATGAACTTGGTGTAATAAAAAAAATGGGCTTTGCCGGATATTTTCTTATTGTAGTAGATTACATAAAAGCTGCTAAACAAATGGGCGTATTAGTTGGCCCAGGTCGTGGATCTGCTCCGGGCTCAATAGTATCTTATTGTATAGGTATCACCAATGTAGAACCACTAAGATATAAATTACTTTTTGAGAGATTTCTAAATCCAGAACGTATTTCTATGCCTGATATAGACGTGGATTTCGATGATGCTGGTAGACAAAGTGTTTTGAACTACGTTATAGAAAAATATGGTAATGATAGGGTGGCACAAATTGTTTCTTTCCAGACAATGCAAGCTCGCATGGCTATTAGAGATGTTTGTCGTGTAAAAGGTATTCCCTTGCCTAAAGCAGATAAAATAGCTAAACTTATACCTGCTCGTCCTGGTACTAAATTGAGTAATGCTTTAGAGGAATCACCAGAATTCAAACAATTATATGATGAGGATCCAGAGGCCAAACAAGTCATTAATATAGCTATGACTCTCGAAGGTAATGTGAGATCTACTGGTGTACATGCTTGCGGTGTTATTATTAGTCCTTCAGATATTACTGATTTTGTCCCATTGGCTCAGGCTAAAGACTCTCCTATTCCTGTCGTTCAATATGAAGGTAAAGATATCGAAAAAGCTGGAATGCTAAAAATGGACTTCCTAGGACTTAAAACATTGTCTATTATTAAAGATACATTAGAACTGATTTACAAACGAAAAAAAATTAAAATTGATATAGATAATATTCCTTTAGATGATAAAAAAACTTTTGAACTTTTTCAAAATGGAGCAACTGTAGCTGTTTTTCAGTTTGAATCTCCTGGTATGCAAAAATATCTTAAAGATTTGAAACCAACAGCCTTAGATGATTTAGTAGCTATGAATGCTTTATATAGACCTGGCCCTATGGGATATATACCTACTTATATTAAACGAAAAAATGGTTCTGAACCCATAAAATATCATCACAAAATCATGGCTGAAGTATTAGAAGATACTTATGGCATAATGATTTTTCAAGAACAAATCATGCAATTAAGTGAAAAAATGGCTGGTTTTTCTAAAGCTGAAGCTGATACTTTGAGAAAAGCTATGGGAAAGAAACTCCATGAACTTATCGAACAAATGAAAGTAAAATTTATCGACGGTTGTGTAAATAATAATATTAGTAAAGAAATTGCCGAAAAAGTTTATGAAGATATGGCTCAGTTTGGTAACTACGGATTTAATAGATCCCATTCTGTGGCTTACTCTATAATTTCTTATCAAACTGGTTATCTAAAAGCTAATTATACTGCTGAATTTATGGCTAGTGTTTTAACTCATACTAGCCTAAAAGAACTTAATAAAATGCTGAGTGAATGCGATAGATTAGGTATTAAAGTTCTAGGCCCTGATATCAATGAATCTAATACTAATTTTACTGTCATTAATGATAAAACTATTCGTTTCGGACTAAATAGCATAAAAAATGTTGGAAATATTGGTGCAGAAGCTATCATTAAAGAACGTGACGACAATGGAGCTTTTAAAAATATTACTGATTTTGCTCGTCGTATAGGAACTAGATCTATAAATAAAAGAGTAATAGAGGCTTTAGCTCAAGCAGGTGCTTTTGATAGCCTACAATTAAAAAGATCACAATTTTTCTACGTTTTTGATAATAACGAAAATACTGTAGATAGATTGTTACGCTTTGCTAATGATTATCAATCTTCTCATAACTTAACTGCTAGTCTATTTGGTGATGAAGAGATAGTTGCAGAATTTCCAATGCCAGACTGCGATGAATGGGATTATAAAACTTTAATAGAAAAAGAACATGAAGCTTTAGACTTTTATCTTTCAGGTCATCCTTTAGATCCTATAAAACATTTATTGACATATTTTACTACGAATAAATTGATAGATATCACTAAAACTACCGAAGATGGTAAGCAAATATTTTTTGGTGGATTAGTACAATCTTTGCAATCTAAAAATGATAAAAATGGGAATCCTTTTCTGATAGCTGATATTTCTGATTATAATTCCAATTATTCTATTAGATTTTTTAGGAATGATTTTAGCTATGCACAGTCTTTATTAAAACTAGATAATCCATATTTTTTCTTAGGTAAATGGCAAATTAATAAAAATTCTAATCAAGCTTTCTTATCCATTAATTCTATTCATACAGTAGAAGATATTCAAAAAGCTTTTAATAAAGCAAAAATTATTATTTCTCTACAGGAACCAAATGATGAAGATTGGATTAAGCTTATCGAATTAATAGAAAACACAGACGGTAAAAATACTTTATTTTTTAAAATTAATGCAAATGGGAAAAATCTATGTTTGAAATTAGGTAAAACTGTTGATTATCATATCATTAATGAATTGGAAAATATCAAATGCATTACCTCTATTAAAATTTATAATGAATTCATCAAAGATTATATAGAAACTATTATAAATATAGATACAGACACAGAAGAGATACTAGATAATGAAATTTATGCTCTTGATGATGATACAATGATGGAGATATGAAATTTTATGTAGCTTAGACCTCATTTTATTTTTCTGAATCACTGATTTAAATGTAAATTACATTTGCATAGTAATATATCAATTGTAAATATTTTTTTATACATAAAAAATTTTTGATATTTGTTTAAATTTTTCATTAAATTTGGAAAAAATGTATATTTTATAAATAATGAAAAACATTAATGATATAGAAATATATAGAATAACACACATAGATAATGTTCCTCATATTCTTGAAAATGGGATAACTCATAAGGATTCATTTAAAAATAACCCTAATTATATAAATATTGGAGATAAATCTTTAATATCAACAAGAAGTTCAAAAATAATTGCTGTATCTAATGGTGAGCACAAAATTGTCAAAGAGATAAATTTAGGAGATTTTATTCCATTTTATTTTGGTGTAAGAATGCCAATGCTTTATGACATTCAGCATGGTGGTAATTACGTAGAAAACTCCACAAATGCAAAAGATATTATATATATAGTTTGCAAATTAGAAGAAATATTAAAATAGAATTATGAATATTATTTTACTGATGGACATGCAACAGATAATTTAACGACATTTAATGATAAAACTAAGATAAATGAAATAACCACAATATTAGATTGGCATTGCATCGAATTAAAATATTGGGGAGGAGCAGAAAATGCAGAAATCAAATGGAAAAAACAAGCTGAATTTTTGATAAAGGGAGACATACCCCCAGAACTTATCAAATTTTTTATTTGCTATGATAATTCTATTAAGAAAAAATTAATTAATTTTGGCATATCTGAACAAAATATAAAAATTGATCAAAATGCATATTTTTAAAAATTTTTAAAAAATGATAAAATATGTTATAGGAAATATATTAGAAAGCAAAGCAGAAGCTCTCGTAAATACTGTAAATACGGTAGGTATAATGGGTAAAGGCATTGCTTTACAATTTTAAAAAGCATTTCCTGAAAATTTTAAAAAATATGTAAAAGCATGCAAAGATGGTGAAATAAATATTGGACGATTGTTTGTTACAAAAGAAAATACTATTGCTGGAGAAAAAATAATAATAAATTTTCCAACTAAAAAGGACTGGCGAAACCCTTCAGAATATGAATATATTGAAAAAGGATTAGACAATTTGATCAGAATCATTAATAAATATCAGATAAAAAGTATTGCACTGCCTCCACTTGGAGCTGGTAGCGGTGGATTAATCTGGGAAAAAGTAAAAAAAATTATTGAAGAGAAACTCAAAGATACGAATATTGACATCTATGTATATGAACCTACAAAAGCAATAAAAGAAGAAATGAAAGCAGAAAGAGTTAAACTGACAGACGCTCGGGCTCTCATGCTATATGTATTTTATGATCTTGTGAAACAAGGAGAATTTGTTTCGGAGTTTTCTGCAGAAAAAGTTTGCTATTTCTTACAAAAATTTGGTGCAAAACAATATTTGAATTTACAATATTCACCCAAATATTATGGTCCTTATTCCGGCAAAGTAAAATATGTACTTAATTATTTGAGTGGTAGCTATATTATCGGCTATAGTGATTTAAACAAAAAACCATTTGAACCATTATTACTTGTACCAAACGGTTATGATGCTGTAAAATATTATGTAGAATCTAAACCCGAATTATATAAAATAGCTCAAAATACTATCAATTTTTTAGATGGTTTTTATTCTGATTTTGCTTTAGAATTGCTCTCCACAATAGACTGGATAATGCAAGAAAAAAATACTGATGATATTAATGTGATAAAAAAAGAACTGAATAGTTGGAACAATAGAAAAAGGACAATTTTTTCTGATGATAGATACATAGAGATTGCAGTGAAACATTTGAAAGAAAATGAATAAATAATATATGTTATTATCTATTTTTTATTTTTATATCGTTTATTATATTTTGCTTGAATATTTTAATAAAATTAAAATATTTGATTTATTAATGACAAAATATCAAAGCTCAAATAAATATTGATCTTTTCTGTTTTAAAACATTATAATGTGTATTAAATATGCATTAGGATTTATTAGTGATTAAGTTCTTTTGATTTTTGTTAATTAATTAACCTAATAATATGTAAATAAATCAGCAGAAAATGTCTAAAATTTTATGTTATAAATCTATTATAGCATATGAAATATGTGTTTAATACTCAATTATTTTTTTTGTAAACATCAGCTGGTGAGTATATTTTTTTAAGATTTCACTATAAATACCATAGTGATCAAACATATCTATATGTACATTTTTATAAGCATGAATTATTGTCGAGTTATTTAATACTATACCTACATGATTAATAACGATTCTATCTTTGTGATTTTCTTCATCGAATTCTGTAGTGCCAAAAAATGCTAAATCTCCAGGATAAGCATCCTGAGCAAATATACGTGCTTCACCTAATTCACTTTGCTCTGCTGCATCTCTGGGCAAAATTATATTATTTATATAAAAAACAAGTTGTACAAAACCTGAACAATCAATGCCCAAAGGTGTTTTGCCACCCCATCTATATGGTGTATATAATAGGCTCTGAGCATCTTCTAAAATATTTCCAAAAGATATTTTCGTATTATGCTCTCTAAATTTACCATTTATGATATTGGCTCCCATGAAATTGTAAATCCTAGCACCTTTGCTTACCCAAAGCATTTGATTTTTCCACTCTATTTGAGCTGTTATAGAAGTAATAACTTTGTATTTTGTTATATCTTCATCTTCGTTGATTATCTCAAAAGCATAACTACATATCCATCCTTCATAATCATAAAGCAAACATTTTACCTTTGTCCAATCGCCATATGAACCATTTAATTCGATAATTTCTCCGAATAATATTTCATTTATTAACTCACTATGATAGTCAGGATCTCTATACATAGGTATTAATGATTGTGTAACGTATGCTTTCATTTAATTATATTTTTTAAATAAATTGCAGATTCTGCTCCTAAATTACATAATAAATCTAATATAGATAAATTACTAATAAAGCCAAATTTATCGATAAACACTTGTCTATAATATGGCAATTGTATATTTTCATATTTAGCATATTTATATCTATCATCTATGTAATCTATAGAATATTGTTTTTCGTAATTTTCTGTAATTGAAACTTTTATGTTTATATCTAATTGTTCTAAAAACCATTTTATAAAAGCAATATTTAACTCGTATAATTTTTTATAATTGGAAAAAATATTTACAATTTCATCTTCATAATAATCGAAATATGCACTATTTCTATAATTTGTTATTAATGTTTTGTGATGATATTTTAACCAATTTTCTTGATCATCTAACAAAATATCTTTAGTGATAGTATGACTGCCATTAATTTTTTTTACAGGAATTATCATTGCTCTAATACCTTGATTAGTTGCTATGTAATATCTATTTTTTAGAGTTTGTTTAGTGTAGGTCTCATTTACTTCTAATATCCATTCATCTACTTGTAATAAATCAATGAATAAAGAAATAGGTGGTAAAAGTAAAGCTGGAGTAATGAGTTTCATTTTTTAATACATTAAAAATAAATACATTGCAGACTCACAAAATTACATTTAAATATTAAAATAAAAGTAAAAAAATAGCTACAATATAGATAAATCAACCACATTTAGAATAGCCACAATTAGTACAAACCACGCAACCTTCTTTATATTGTAATGAATCTTCAGCTCCACATTGTGGACAAGACTCACTAACTCTAGTACCATCTGGCACATAGCGTTTCAGAGCTCTATTAACGCCTTTTTTCCATGTATTTATACTTTCGTTATCAAATTTTAGATTATCTACTAAATCTATTACTTTGAGCAGTGGCATACCATGACGTAGAATACCAGAGATTAATTTAGCATAATTCCAAAACTCGGGATCAAAAGTCCTAGACAAGCCACGGATGATTACTTCATAACCATCTTTATCATAAAACACAAAATCATAGCGTGCATGCTCCATAGTAGCATCTTTTTCTCTAATCACAAAGCCTTTAGTAATATCTTTGGGTATGTATAAATGCTCGGCTTTACCAGTGAATATCTCATAAGGTTTATTATTATAAAGTCCTACGACAGCTATCCACTCTTCATCTTCATTAACAAAACGTATCACATCAGCTTCTAATTTTTTAGGACGTTTAGGAGCGTGAGTTTCACCAAATTCATTCTTTTCACTACTTCCTGCTACTAAAACTCCACTTCTACTACCGTCTCTATAAACTGTTACACCTTTGCAGCCACTTTCCCATGCAGTGCGATATAATGTATCTATCAGAGTTTCTTCTACTTTTTCTGGTAGATTAATAGTAACAGATATGCTGTGATCTACATATTTTTGTATTCTTCCCTGCATTCTAACTTTTGCAACCCAATCCACATCTGCACTAGTAGCATGATAATACGGAGATTGCTGTATTAATTCATTTATTTTATCATCTGAAAAATTAGAAATAACATCATTAATAGAATAACCGTTAATTTCTAACCAAGTTAAAAATTTAGGATGAAAAACATTATACTCTTCCCAAGCGTCACCAAGCTCATCTACAAAAGATATTTTTACAGTTTTATCATTTGGATTGACCTTTCTACGACGTTTATAAAATATAGAAAATACTGGTTCTATACCAGAAGTAGTTTGAGTTAAAATACTTACACTGCCAGTAGGAGCTATCGTAAGCATAGATATATTACGTCTACCATGTTTTTTCATTTCATCTTCCAATTCTGGATCGATAGCAAATAATCTATTAATAAAAGGATTATTTTTTTCTTTTTCAAAATCGAAAATAGGGAATGCACCTCTTTCAGTAGCTAATCGGACAGATGATTTATACACATTTAGAGCGAGAGTTTTATGGACCTCTTCACTAAAATCAATAGCTGCATCACTACCATATTGCAAGCCTAAAGCAGCTAGCATATCGCCTTCTCCAGTTATACCAATACCTGTTCTACGACCTTGTATCGCTTTATCTTTAATTTTAACCCACAATTCTCTTTCTGTTCTTTTTATGTCAAATGGTTCTGGATCTGCGTCTATTTTAGCAATTATTTGATCTATCTTTTCTAATTCTAAATCTAAAATATCATCCATTATACGCTGAGCATAGGCCAGATGCTCTTTGAAAAGATCAAAATCAAAATTTGCTTTCTTAGTAAAGGGATTCACTACATAACTAAATAAATTAATTGCTAGCAACCTACAACTGTCATAAGGGCACAACGGTATTTCTCCACAAGGATTAGTAGAAGTAGTTTTAAAACCCAAATCTGCATAACTATCTGGCAAAGATTCTCTAATAACAGTATCCCAGAATATTACACCTGGTTCAGCAGATTTCCATGCATTATGTACGATTTTTTGCCAAAGTTTTCTCGCATCAATAGATTTAGTAACTTTAGGTGTAGGAGAATCTATAGGAAATTGTTGAACATATGGTTTATTATCTATGACACAACGCATAAATTCATCGTCAATTTTTACAGAAATATTAGCACCAGTTACTTTAGATAAATCAGTTTTAGCGTTGATGAAATCCTCTGCATCAGGATGTTTAATAGAAATAGTTAGCATGAGAGCACCACGTCTACCATCTTGAGCTACTTCGCGAGTACTATTGCTATATCTCTCCATGAAAGGAACTACACCAGTAGAAGTGAGAGCTGTATTTTTAACAGGACTGCCCTTGGGTCTAATGTGAGACAAATCATGTCCTACTCCACCACGACGTTTCATTAATTGCACTTGCTCTTCATCAGTTTTCATTATTCCACCATATGAGTCACATTGATTACCAATCACAAAACAATTAGACAAACTAGATATTTGAAAATCATTACCAATGCCAGCCATAGGCCCTCCCTGTGGAATAATGTATTTAAAGTCCTTTAAAAGTGAATAAATTAAATCAGCTAATAATGGATTAGGGTAATTTTTTTCTATCCTAGCTAATTCCTTTGCTAGACGCCAATGCATATCATCAGGTGTCAATTCATAAATATTTCCTTCACTGTCTTTGATAGCATATTTATTTACCCATACAGTAGCTGCTAATTGATCACCATGAAAATATTCAATAGAGCGAGCTATAGCTTCTTCGTAGGTTGTTTTCTTGTGCTCATTGACATTTTTGCTCATAATATCTTAATATTTTAATTTTTATCTGTTTTTATGTTTATAAATCTAATTAAATTCTACTTTAAATATTGATTTATATATTATTTTAATTAGGAACGTAAAATTACAATAAAATTTTACTAAAAAGATAATTGACTTTTCTACAATTTTTTAAGTTATTAACATTTTAGGTAAAATCTTGATAAAATAATAAAAAAAGTTTATAAATTTAAAACATCTTCTAAATCTTGCTCTATGCCCTCGTATGAATAAGGAGAGGAGAAAATTTTACCATTTTTATCTATTATAAAAAAAGTAGGAGTACCCCAGATAAACCATCGAAGACAATTTTCACCATCATAACCTTGTAAATCTGTGATAACTTTGAATTTTATTTTTTCCTCTTTAGCAGCCTCTTTAATAGCTTTCATATCTTTATCTATGGCAAACCCCACAAATTCCACACTTTTATTATACTTGTCATACAAATTATTAATAAAAGGCATCACAGTTTTACAATGGTAACAATCTGATGCCCAAAAAATTAAAAATATGGGCTTACCTAAAAGACTGCTTAATTTGAAAGTTTGATTATCAGTAGTAATGCCAGCTAGCTCTGGGGCATCAGTACCTTTACGTAGTTTAGTAATCATCATTGCCTTTCTATAATTTTCATCAGCTACACTTCCATTACATTGAGTATCATTCATATAATTAAAATAAATATATAGAAAAACTGGCTCATATTCTGGAAAATAGAAAGTATTTAAAATTAGATTTAGGACATATTTATACTGTTTATCATTCCAAGAAAATTGACTTAATATAAAATCTACAGCTTTTTTATATTGATCAGTATCCTGAGGCTCTACAAGATTTTGCAAATAAAATTTGACAGCATCATATATCACTGAGGTATTCACTAATGTAGAATCTTGCTTATCAATATTATCAAACCAATGTTTTTTATAAAAATTTTTAATATCCTTGTAAGGCGACTCTGGATGCGTACTATTATATTCATCTATCGATGGTGGTACAGTAGCTCTTACTACTTTATATGCTAATAAATCCTGAGGAATTTTTTTAGAAAAATTGTTAATCTCATTATTTAAACTATCTACTTTATTAATAATCTTTTGTAACCTTGGATCCTTAGGATTTTTAGAATATATTTGATCACCTAAATCTACGACATAAAGCAATTCATTTTTCATTCTCAAATAGTCTAGAAAATATTTATTCTCTTGTGATGCTATAACTTCTAAATTAGCAATAGGATCATTATGAGAAGTATGTAACTCGATATATTTCTCATTATTAAATAAAAAATCTATATATTTATTATCATTTTCCCAACTAATAGAATATTGACCATTAACAAGAGGTTTAGAATAAATAAAATTTATAACCCCATTTTGACTTGTAGTGCTATCAATGGGATCCATATTATTACCATTCACACTAATAAGAGTAAACGACTGATCCACAGGTAAATCATTTACTACCAATTTAATTCTATAAATATTATCTTGGGTAAAAATAATATTTCCTGTAAAAAATAGAATGAAAAAAGTTAACAAAAAGTTCTTCACATATATAAATTTCATAAATTAAAATGCTTTAAAATTAATTGATAATACAAAATTATTAATATTTTATTGAATTAGCTATAAAAGATATAATAATGAACTATAATGGGAGTTTGAAATATAGAATAAATAAGAGAGAGAAGTGTGTGAGAGGGGGATGAGAGAGAGGGAAATAAATAATATTTTTTGTTTAAATATTTATATGCTTATATTTTAAAAATATATTACCTTTGTAATAAAATTTTTTTATATATGAAAGATATCGTCTCAAACCTCCAAGAGCACCTCTCACAGGGCAAACAACAAAATTTAGAATTTCTCAATAATCTCTACAATAAGATGAAATGCCAAGGCAACGACGTAGTCGATTATCAACATCTAAAAGCTCAAAGCGTCTCTCCACAATGTCCTAATTGCAAAAGCATACATATCAAAAAAAATGGCCATCAGCAAGGTCAGCAAATGTATAAATGCAAAAAATGTGGTAAAAACTTCCGTGAAACTACTGGCACCTTTGTCTATTACTTACACAAAAAAGAATTGATGCTTGATTACATTCGTCTGATGCTCGAGGGTAAAACCTTACGTGAATGCTCTAAAGAACTTCGTATTTCTCTACCTACCAGCTTCGAATGGCGACATCGCATTCTATCTGCTCTCAGAAGCTTCGAAAATAATGTAAACTTCTTTGGCATTATGGAAATAGATGAACTGTTATTGAAATATTCAGAGAAAGGACGCAGGTATAAAACTTTAGAAGAATATCTATTAGCTCAAGAGTTAAAAACTCATAATGTAGCCGTCCTATCTATAATAGATAGAAGTGGCAATATGCTCTGCAAATTAACGGGTTTAGATAATGTAAAGC
>JAPXMM010000074.1:0-12672 GCA_033809015.1 Bacteroidales bacterium | reverse complement strand
TAAATTCAGAGGAGTGGCTACCAAATACTTGCAAAGCTACATAATGTGGTATATAATAAAACACAAATATTTGTTAAAGAAATTAGTAGAAGATGTAGGCAGGATGCTAAATTTAGCTTCATCAGATAGGCAAGCATGGTATGTATATATGGAGTTAAGATTAAATCCAATACTGATTTTAAAAGATTAATCTTCTACTTGCCCCTCCCATTTTTTCCCCTTACCTTTGTATAACCTTTTTTTATGAATATCTTTTTCCTAGAAAATATCTCCGATATTATCAAAATTAATGGTGATACTTTTAATCATCTTAAAGCTCATCATGTCCGCATTAATGACAATATTTATTTTACTGATGGTAAAGGTACTTTAGCTAAGGCTGTAATTACTGATTTCTCTAAACAATCTATTACTGCTCATATTTTAGAAACTCAATTGATGCCAAGACCTAAAACTAATTCTACTCTTTTCGCTCCTTTATTGAAGCAATCTGAAAGGGTTGATTGGATGATAGAAAAAGCTGTTGAGTTAGGTGTCAGTAATATTATTCCTATAATTACTGAGCTTACTATCAAATCATCTGTTAGAATCTCTAGATTGCAAAATATCATCAAAGCAGCTAGTTTACAATCTCTAAAATATTATTTTCCTTCTATTTGTGAACCAATTTTCTTCGATGAAGCCATTAAATTAAATAATAATTCCAAACGTGTGATAGCTTATTGTGGTGATGAAATTCAAAAATTAGATCTATTCGAATGTATGAATGCTAATGAGGATATTTCCATTTTTATAGGACCAGAGGGAGATTTTACTTATGAAGAAATTAATAAAGCTATGGCTGTGGGTATAATACCTGTATCTTTAGGACATCAACGTCTCAGAAGTGAAACTGCTGCTATTGTTAGTTTAACTATTTTTGCATTAAAAAATAAATTATGAAACGTTTTTTAGTAATTTTTTTAATTATAATTTCAAACATACTTATTGCACAAAACAAAATGTATAGTGTCAAGATAGCATTATTAAAGTATTCTGGTGGTGGAGATTGGTATGCTAATCCTACTTCTTTGCCTAATCTTGCTACATTTTGTAATCAAACAATTAATACCAATATAGATCCCAATATTCCTGAGGTAGAGCCCGGCTCTCAAGATATTTTTAATTATCCATTTATTCATATGACTGGTCATGGTAATGTCATATTTTCTGACCTGGAAGCTGCAAATATTAGAAAATATTTAGAATCAGGTGGATTTTTGCATATAGATGATAATTATGGTATGGATCCTTTTATCCGACCGCAAATCAAAAAAATTTTCCCAGATATTCCACTTATAGAATTGCCTCCCTCCCATCCTATTTTTAGTCAATATTTTAATTTCCCAAATGGTTTACCTAAAATTCATGAACACGATGGTAAAGCTCCTCAAGCTTTTGGTATCATTCTTAATGGTAGATTAGTTTTGCTATACACTTATGAATGTGATCTCGGCGATGGTTGGGAAAGTGAAGAAGTACACAATGATCTTCCTGATGTCAGACTAAAAGCTCTGCAAATGGGTGCTAATATCATCCATTATGCCTTCAATCAATAAGTATTATTGAAATAGGTGTTTAAATAATAGTTTTTATTCAAATTTTTTAATAAAATAATAGCTTAATAATAAATCGTAAGCTCTTTTAAAACCGCATTGGGAAATTATTTGCTATAAAACAAGCAAGCAGCGTAAGGTATAAGGGTTTACACTGTTTGAGCAAGCTTTAGCTTGCGAGTTTGTATACCCCAATAGGTGATTGCGTAGTTTTATCAAATCATTTCCCCAGCGGAGATTTTTCTTTCATTCTTTCTTTGTATAGTTGACAAAGAAAGAAATTAATAAGAAATATTTTAAAACAAATAAAGCTAAAATCTTAAGAAATATAGTTATTACCGATCCATTCACAATCATATTTTAGCTATTAATTAAGTATTAATTATCTATTTCTTTTATAATTCTCCATTCTGCTGGATAGTAATTATTTATCCTACCATCATTTATTACTTTAATCCATCCTAATGCTAAATTTTGGAATTTTACCAGATAAATGCCTTCTTTAGCTTCTATGTGCAAAGATGATTTTTGTAAATATGATTGTGCTTCGGATAAGCTAAGTGTGATGCTCGGAATATCAGATGATTTATAAATGGATAAAGCAAATTGCGGCGATGGTATTTGTTTTTTTTCTTCCATATAATTAACACCAATAGTCAATATCTTTCCATTAAAGTAAATAAAATCTTTATCAAACCACTCATCTATTTTTTTGGTAATCAAATTAATATTTTGACCCCATTTTTTTAATTTCAAATCTTCAGTTAGATTAATATAATTGACATTAGCAGGTTTATTAATTGGAGTTAATTTTATTGGGGTTAAGTTTTTTTTATTTAAATGATTGATTTGCTTAAATTCACTTTTGAAATTATTTTTCTTGAACACAGCATAATAAAAACCTTCTGATTTTGATAAATGTGGAAAAAATCTATATCCATATTCAGATACTACAATCCCCCACTCTGCTGGTATTTGCAATTTTATCTCTTCGAAACCATTATCTATGATCCACTTAGCTATATCTTCATTCTCTTCGGAGGTAAAAGAGCATGTACTATAAATCAGATATCCATCCATCGGGATTATGTCAAAAACTTTTTTTAATATATCTTTTTGTCTTTTCACACATTGATTGATATAATCTAATGAAAAATTATCTTGCCATTCTTGGTATTTCCTGAAAAAACCACTTCCAGTGCATGGAGCATCTAATAGGACTATATCAAATTGGTTTTTTAGATCATTAAAATCATCTATTTTAGCATTAGAAACTATGTAATTTGCTCTCCCCCATTTAACTAAATTATATTCTAATACTTTTGCTCTATTGCTGTTAACATCATTTGCCCAAAGAATAGAATTATCACTAATTAGAGAATCAATAATGATAGATTTGCCTCCAGGAGCTGCTGCTATGTCTAATATTTTTCTATTTTCTAAAACATTTAAATTTTTTAATATAAAATCAATAAACATAGATGCTGGATCCATAACATAGTAAGCCCCTGCATAAAATAATGGATCTTTATAAAAATTTGGTCTATTGCTCAGATAATATGCCTCATCGCACCATTGTACTTTTTCAGCTAATGGTAAATAATTTTGTAAATTATCTAATTTTTTGAATGGATTTATTTTAACTGCAATATTAGCACTTTCATTAAAAGAATTTAAAAATTCATTTGTATCAATTTTACAATATTTTTCTATAGATTTAATAAGTATTGTAGCAATATCTTGTTTTATCATATTTTATTTTAATTTATTTATAAAATTACTAAAATAATTATTTTGGATTTTATTTCTATAGCAAATTATTATATCTTTGATTTATAAAACTATTGATAATTTCCTTATCAAATTTTTAAAAAAAACAATATATTTGTAAAAACAAAAAAATGAAAAGATTTTATTTAATTTTTGCTATCATTATCACTGTTTCTTGTTTTTTATCTTGCAAAAATGCTAAATGTGTTTATTGCAGTGCTGAATATAAAGGTGCATTCATTGACAGCATAAAATTAGCAAACACACAATATTATTATTCTGCATATCTACCCATGAATCATAAACTAAAGAAATTGCCAACATTTATTTTTTTTGATCCTCACGCACATCCAGACATTGCATTAAAAAAATATCAAAATATTGCAGATAGTTTAGGTATCATTTTAGTAGGTTACAATCTATCATCTAATGAGACACCAGCCAATTTTTCATTATCATATTTCAAAAGTTTTATCAGAGATATTCAACATAAATTGCCAATAGATACAGCAAAATTATTTTTCTTTGGTTTCTCAGGTGGTAGTAGAATAGCTACTATGATACAGGAGCAATATCATATAGCTAAAGGTATTATTCTTTCTGGAGCATCTGCATATAATCAAGATTTTTATACTAATAATTTTACACCAATAATCCATATTGTTGGATTGTATGATTTCAATTTTACAGAAATTTTTCCTCTTTTTACTCAAAATATTAATTCTACCAATATGGGATTTATATTTTTCAGTGGTAAACATCAATGGCCTCCACAAAATATTGCTAACTTATCAATACTTATGCTATTAAATAAAAAAAATAAAAAGATTGATTTACAAAATTCTATAGACTCTATCCCTTTTTATTTCCTCTATCCTACCCTTTTAAGTTTGCAATATTTTAATTTCAAAGTTCCTAACTCTATGATTTATACCACGCAACGTATTTTTTCAAATTCAACTATGCCTTTATTATCAGATATTGTAGATCTGGAATGGACTAAACAACAAACTATAATCAAATATTTCCAAAAAGCTGATGATGAAGCTTTGATCAAAATGATAGATTCTCTCAGAGCAATAAAGCTAAATGCTAATGATATAGATGATGACATGAATTATGCACTTGCTCAACGTTTATTAGCCTATATAGGAATAGTTTCGTATTCATTTACAGTGAATCTATATCAACAAAATAGCACTTCATTGCCAAATATTTTAAAGATTTATGAATATATAGAGCCCACCAATAAAGATATGCTATATTTTCAAGTGAAATGGTACCAAAAAAATAATGACACTAGCAAGGTTAATTATTATCTCAATAAAGGCAACGCTCTATATCCAGATTTCGAAACACTGATCAATTTTAAAAAATAATTTTTTGAATAATCACATAAAAAATTGCCTGTGAGAAATTATTTGCAATCAAACACATCATTTGAATAATTCATGAATTATTCAAATATCTAACAACAAAATAAAAGTTTTAAAAGATTTGAAAAATTTCATTAAATATAATTACGATAAAACCTGTATCCACCATCAATACTTCTAACTTTAAAACCATTTTGCTTCAAAATTCTATAAGCTATATAAGATCGCAAGCCTTGCTGGCAATAGACATAAATCATCTTATCTTTAGGTAACTTGTCTAATCTATTTCTTAAATCATTCAGAGGTACATTTATAGAGCCATCTATATATCCTTTTTCTCTTTCTACAGGTTCACATACATCTACTATAACTACATTATCCTTTTTCATATTAATTAATTCATCACAATGAATTATTTCTAAATCACCATATATCACATTACTAGCTACATAACCAAGCATATTTACAGGATCTTTAGCAGATGAGAAAGGCGGTGCATAAGCTAATTCTAAATATTGCAAATCCATCACAGTCATTCCTCCCATAATAGCAGTCGATAGCACATCTATTCTTTTGTCAACTCCATCATAGCCTACAGCTTGAGCACCATATATTTTGCCATTATTTTTATCAAAAATTAATTTCATAAAAATAGTGGTCGCTCCAGGATAATAAGTAGCATGAGAAGGTGGTGAAATATGAATAGTTTCATAAGAAATACCAGATTTTTTTAACATCTTTTCATTATTGCCTATGGAGGCTGCTGTCATATCAAAGACCTTAACTACTGAGGTGCCTAGAGTACCCAAATATTTTTCATTTTTCCCACAAATATTATTGGCTACTATTCTACCTTGTTTATTTGCTGGGCCAGCTAACGGCTTTAATGTAGGCAATCCAGTTATGAAATCTCTCACTTCTATTACATCACCGATAGCATAAATACTTTCATCTGATGTTTGTAAATATTCATTTACTTTTACTCCACCAGTGATACCTATCTCTAATCCAGCATCTTTAGCCAAATTACTTTCTGGTTTAACGCCAATAGATAAAATCGTAAGGTCTGAGTCTATTTGTTTGCCACTATTAAGCACTAATTTAGTTCCATTATTTTTAAATTCTTCTATACTATCAGATAAGATTAATTCTACTCCTTTGTCTATTATGTGTTTATGCAAAATATTAGCCATCTCTTTATCTAACTGTACTAAAATCTGCTCTGCCTTTTCTACAAGTGTAATGTTTATACCTCTTGCAAGCAAATTATCTGCTATCTCAATACCAATAAATCCTCCACCAATGACTACAGCCTTTTTAGGATTTTTAGTTTCTATGAAATTTTTTATTTTATCTGCATCAGGAATATCACGTAGGATAAAAACATTTTCAGCAGTATCTATTCCTTTTATTGGAGGCTTAATAGTCTCCGCGCCACTAGATAAAACTAAAATATCATATGTTTCTTGAAAAATTTCATTAGTTTGTAAATTTTTAATTAATAATAATTTATTTGCTCTATCTATTTTAAGGACTTCGTGCAAAGTATAAATATCAATATTAAATCTTTTTTTCATTCCATGAGTTGTCTGCACAAGCAATGAATTTCTTTCTTTGATAATATCTCCTACATAATATGGTAATCCGCAATTAGCATAAGAAATATATTTACCACGTTCATAAATTTTGATTTCTGCATTCTCATCTAATCTTCTCAATCTAGCTGCTGTAGAGGCTCCACCTGCTACTCCACCTATAATTACAATTTTTTTACTCATAATATTAATATTGGTTTTTTACAAAATTATGTTAAGAATTTATAAAAATCATTATATATGATAAATATTATAGTCTCATTTTAACATTTTAAAGATAGATATATTTAATTATTTTTCTAATTTTGAACGAAATAAATTATAAAAATGAAATTCAAATACTTTATTTTCTTTGCATTTGTTTTTTTATTGTCATGTTCAGAGGTGAAATATTATAAATGGGAACGCTCATCACAATTTTTTTTATCCGATGATAATTGTACTACAAAAAAATTTCTCATAGCTAATAGAATTACAAAAGACAAAGATCTCGAGCAGGCTGAATCCTTAGACTACCTTTTCAGAGGTCTAGAGAGACAGGGCTCTATTGCTACAATTAATTTTTTATTAGATACTTTAAAAAAATTAAATTTTGAGGTAGAGTTAATAGAACTGCCAATTGCAAATATTAATAATATGGATGATACATTGAGTGCTGATAGTGCTCAATATATTTTGAAAAGCAATAATGCTTGTTGGTTAATCACACTAGATTATTTTAAAGCTTTTTTTGATAATAATATTCAAGAAAATAGGCAAGAAACTTCTCAAGATTATGGTGGTACAACTATTTATTATGCATCGCGAAAAGGAGTTTTCAGAGCTATTATGCGCATTTATGATAATAATGGATCAGTTAGGCATTTTGATTTTTCGCAAGAGCCTATTTTCAATGCTACTGGCAACACTAAAGCAGAAGCTTTGAAAAATGTTTTCAAAACTCAAGACTTCACGGTAGATTGGGGATATTCATTTGCACGTAGTGTCATTAAGCAACTTTCTCCTCCGCAAATGACAACTGTGAGAGGTATCTATGCTAATACAAATAAAGATTTCAAAAAAGCTTTTAAATTACTCAAAATCAAAGATATCGATAATGCTAAAGCAATTTATGAAAAATATATTAATAATGATAATGATAAAATAATACTAGCAAAAGCTCTTTACAACTTGGCTATAGTTTATGAATTTATGGGACAACTGGATAAATCATTTGAATTAGCTAATCAAAGCTATCAATTGTATCAGCTTGATATAGTAAAATCTTATCTAAATTATTTAAAAGTGAAATTAAATTCTTAAATATTAGAATAAAAAGTAGATAATTTATGAGAATACATATAATAGCTATAGGCGGTGCAGTGATGCATCAATTGGCGATTGCTCTACAGCAAGCAGGACATGTCGTTAGCGGCTCTGATGATGAAATTTTTAATCCAGCAAAAGATAATTTAAAAAAATATAATTTATTACCTCAAAATATTGGTTTTTTGTCAGAAAATATTTCACCAGATATTGATTTAATCATCTCAGGGATGCATGCTAAAGCTGATAACCCTGAATTACATAAAGCAAAAGAATTTGGTATCAAGATTTTATCATTGCCAGAATTTATTTATGAACATTCTAAAAATAAACTCAGAATAGTCATTGGCGGTAGTCATGGCAAAACATCTGTTACTGGAATGATAATGCATGTGTGCAATCACTTAAATATGTCTTTTGACTATATAGTAGGATCTAAAGTGAATGGCTTTGAATATAATGTAAAATTAAGCAATGATGCACCTTTTATCGTTATCGAAGGTGATGAATATTTAGCTAGTGCAGAGCTACCTATTCCCAAATTTTTAATTTATAAACCCAATATAGGTATAATAAATGGTATAGATTGGGATCATGCTAATGTTTTTCCTACCTTAGATATATATTTAGAACAATTTAAAAAATTTGCAGAAATTATTCCTGTAAATGGTGCTCTATTTGCAGTAGATGAACCTATCGTACATAGCATTTTAGACAATAATAATTTGAATGTTTCTCCTCAATATTATTCCACTGTCCCATATGTAGTAGATAATGGTATCTTTAATTTAGATTATCAAGGGAAATTATTCCCTTTACAAATTTTTGGCAAACATAATATGCAAAATATCGCAGCTGCTAACTGCGTATGTGAATATCTGGGAATAGAAACTAAATATTTCTGCGAAGCTATGATGAGCTATAAATCTGCCGAAAAAAGATTAGAAAAATATTTTGAAAATGAGAATTTAATCGTCTATAGAGATTTTGCTCATGCACCATCAAAAGTGAAAGCTACAATAAATGCTGTCAGAGAACGTTATCCAGATAGGCAACTAATCTCAGTTTTTGAATTACATACCTATTCCAGTTTAAATAAAAATTTTATTCCTCAATACCGAGATTCATTAGAAAATGCAGATCTTCCCATCGTTTTTTATAGTAAACACGCTCTTACTTTAAAACAATTACCAGATTTATCTATTCAAGATATACTGGTAGCTTTTGATCATCCTAATTTGTTTGTAACTACAAATATTAACGAAATTCAAAATTATATTAATAAAACTATTAAGTTTCCAGCTGTGATACTACTAATGAGCAGTGGCAATTTCGATAATTGGCAACTAAATATTGATGAATTGTTTAAAAAACAATAAATCATAAAACTTGCCTTTATTTATTTTATAGTATACCCAATTGCTTATTATCTCTGCATCCTACCTACATTAAATGATCCTATTATGTCAAATTAGCATAATATTAAAAAAACAAACAAATATCAGTGTCATTTTGACAATATTTAATTACAAAAATCCCACTTAAATTATAGTAAATCAATAAATTATAACTAATAAAAAATCAATTGGTACAAAAATTGATTTTGAATAAATAGAAATAAAAATTAAAAAAAGAAAGGAGGAAAAAACTATGGCATTATTACCTGCATCCAGAAGTGAAAACTTCCTGCCAAGAATCATTGATGAATTTTTCGGTGATGATTTCTTAAAAGATTTCTTTTATATGCCTGAGCAATTTAATGCACCTGCTGTAAATGTTAGCGAGGATGAGAATAAATTTCAAATCGAAGTAGCTGCTCCAGGCTTTAATAAAGATGATTTCAAAGTATCCCTAGATAATGATGTTTTAACTATCTACACTGAAAAAACCGAAGAAAAAGAAGAAAAAGACAAACGTTACAGACGGAGAGAATTTAACTATCAAAGCTTTAGTAGAAGCTTTATAGTACCAGACTTTATCGATAAAGATAAAATAGAAGCTGAATATAAAGATGGTATCTTGTACCTCAATTTACCTAAAATGAAAGAAAGAATCGAAAAAAAAGGTAAAGAAATTAAAATTAAATAATAAAAAATAACTTGTAAATGGCAGGAAGTAAAGGGGTTCGCAAAATGAACCCCTTTATTTTTTTATAACTAAATATCTCATTTTTTCATTGTAATCTTTAAAAAAAGAATATGAAAACAATGAATAACTATTTAAAAAATCAACTAATAATTTATAACTCAATGGATTAATCTCCAAAAAAGCAAATTTTGACATTCTATTTTTCATAAAATTATTAATTATCATTTTATAAAAAATTAAAGGATCATCATCAGGCACAAAAAGAGCTAAATGAGGTTCCCACTTAATGACATTATCATTCATTTCATTTTTTTCACATTCTAAAACATAGGGAGGATTACTAATGAGTACATCATAATTATAGAAATTGAAATCATCTTTTAATATATCCAATTGATAAAACTCTACATTTAACTCATATTTATGAGCATTATTTCTGGCTAAATCAATAGCAGATTTTGATATATCAATACCTAAAACATTAGTTTTGGGAAATAATTTTTTCATAGCTATAGCTATACATCCACTACCAGTCCCAATATCTAGAATTGTATTAGGAACAAATTTTTCAGAATCTAAAAATTTTTTTGCTAATAATACAAGTTGTTCTGTTTCAGGTCTAGGAATTAAAACATTTTCGTTTACTTGAAATTTAAAATCTAAAAAATCTGTTTCTCCTAAAATATATTGTATTGGTTTTTCATCTTTCAATTGATTGATTACATCTTTATATTTTAATAATTCATCATTAGTTAAAATATAATTAGAAGATAAGCATAAATATTCTATTTTGCTCATATCTAAAATATACATTAATAAATCTCTTACTAAAGGTTCGGCGGAATCAGAATAGTAATATCTAGGAATTATCTCATTTAAAAAATTCTTAGCTTCACCTAAAGTCATTTTTTTGTAAAATTACAAAAAGAGAAGTAATAACAGTTAAAAAAATTTTTAAAGAATGTTGTGCTGGGATAAGAAGATTTTATAAAATTTTTCAAAATTTTATAAAAAGGAAATTTAAATAAAATATTTAAATGTTATAGAATAAATATGTTGATGACATCAAATCACTATACCGCTCCCATGCCCGCCTATCCGACGCTGCCAAATTTAATAGCCTCCCCGTATCTTCTATTATCTTATCCGCCAGATACTTTCCCCTCACTACAAACCACATTATATAGTTTGTTAAATACTTCGTAGCTACTCCACGAAACTTGTAATATATCCAGCTAACAAAATTAGTTATCTTCTTATGAACAGTGGATACACTATATATGCCATCCTTTTTCTTTTTATTAGAAGTTATCTCTTTGTGTTTAATGTGCTCTGCAGTTACTGTCTCAAAAGCTTTTATATTGCTGCCACATACCACAGAATCATTGGATATTCTATGTTTTAGAAAATCTGATATGTGATCGGCCTGCACCCTTTCATCTTCTAATTTTTTAAAAAGTATATTTCCACTCCTATCTGTGGCAGCCAATACTGCAACTTTTGTTGGCTTCTTTTTCTTCAATTTTTTTATTTCTTTCTTGTCTCGTTTCTTTTTGCCTTTTTCAGAATAATTCATTAGAAGCTCCTCTAACTCAACTACTCCAAAGAAATTAACATTATCTTCAAATGACTGCATAGCACACAATATTCTGTGTCGCCAAAAGAAACTTGTTTGCAAACAAATACCTACATTTTTGGCACATTCTCTCAATGTCATTCCTGCACTCATACATTTTATGTATTCTAGCATTTTATCTCTGTGATGAATGCCATACATAAAAGTGCCAGTGGTTACTCTGAATTGCCTACCACAACTTTTACACATGTAATTTTGCACACCATGTTGCAGACCATTTTTTATCACATGGCTGCTATTGCAATCAGGACACAGTATACCAGTAGACATCGCTTTGAGATCTTGATAATCAACTATATCTTTGCCTTCATTTATCAATTTATTATATAAATTGTCATAGTATTTGCGTGTGCCTTCTTTAGTAAGGGCAAAGAAATCAATTTTTTCTTCAAAAATATCTTCCAAAATAATTATATTTTTTGCAAATATAATTATTTTATATATTATATATCATATATATTTCAAAACAATAATATTATAATCTAAATCGCCTACCCGAAAAAATTTATTTGAATAAAAATTATATGAAAATTTGCACTTTCTAACAATAAACCAAAAAATCAACTATAATTTACTATTGTTAAAAAAATTATAATTTTATTTTAATAAAATTAAAGTAAATTTGCTAAAAAATTAAAGTAATATGAAAATAAATTTAGTAACTGGAGCATGTGGATTTGTAGGTAGAAATATGGTTAAAAGACTGTACAATACTACTACAGATAATATTTTTATGGTTGATGATTTAAGCATTGGCATTCATCCCAGAGAATGGTTCACAAATTATCATCCATCAGATTATAACGGATTAGAAGTTTTAGATCCAGACAAAAGAGTTTATTTCTGGAAAGGTGATTTACGAGAATTATTATTTAATTTTCGTGAAAATCCAAGATATATTCAAGATACTTATAAATTAGATTTTGACAAATTTTCAGATGTATTCCATTTTGCAGCAATAGTTGGCGGCCGTATGAAAATAGATGGAGATCCTATACAAGTGGGATTAGATTTATCTATTGATGCAGAGCTTTTTTACTGGGCAGTACGTAATATGCCTGATAGACTTTTATATCCCAGTAGTAGTGCAGCATATCCTGTAGATTTGCAAACTGAGGATACTGCTCTAGCTCTCAAAGAAGAATATATAGATTTCGATTCATTACGTATCGGTGTACCAGATATGACCTACGGTTGGTCTAAACTTACAGGAGAATTTTTAGCAAAGATAGCTGCTAAACATTATGGGCTCAATGTAGTATGTATCAGGCCATTTAGTGGTTATGGTGAAGATCAAGATCTCAGTT
>JAPXMM010000073.1:0-12952 GCA_033809015.1 Bacteroidales bacterium | reverse complement strand
GACAGATCTATATCATCTTTGGGAGTTGGGATACCAAATAATTCGCAAAGTAGAGCTAATGAAGTGAAATGTTTATAATCACCAAATTTCCACATTTCCATAGTATCTATAAATGGTAATTCATATCTATTTTTATTTCGAGTATTTAAAATATATGGTATGGGAATTTGATTAATAATCATACGCCTAATAATAAATGGAAAATCGAACTCTTTGCCATTATGTGCACACAAGTATAAGTTTGGAATATTTCTAGTAAAGATAGATAAATCATCAGCAAATTCTTGTAATAATTTTTTTTCATTATCAGAATAATAAGATTTTGTTTTAATTTCATCATTTTGTATTCTACCAGCAGATATACAAACTATTTTCCCAAATTCAGCATAAATGCCTGCTCTCTCAAATAAAGTAGATGGGTCATCTTCATCATTTTTAGATAAATAAACAGATTTTTTATCCCATAATGATTTGAAATTTTCATCAAGTTCATCATATTGCGAAGCCATTGGCACAGTTTCTATATCTATAAATAGTATATTCTCGATTGGAATTTTTGCCATATTATTTTATATTTTTATAGGTTTAATGTAAACTTCTGTAGCTCCAATGCCATATTGGCGTATTGGTGCATCACCGTAATATAGATCAGGATAATTTTTTAATATTTTGTACATTTCACTTTTTAATACTCCAGCACCTACACCATGAATAAATACTACTTTATCTATTCCTTTTTCTATAGCAGATTCCAAACACTGTTTAAAAAATGATAATTGCACATTTAGAGCCATATCTGGGCTAATATTTTGTGGGTTATCTACTAATTTTTCTAAATGCAAGTCTACCTCTGCCAAATTAGGAGTTTTTAGATATTTCTCTATTACACTTGTCTCATTTATTATTCTTTCTTTAGATTTTTTGATATTTATTTCTGGATCTATTTTTTCTTTTTTATTGAGTTTATATTCTATCAATTCACTTTCTAATCTAATTAGCACAGGGATAGATTTCTCATTAAAAAATGGATTTTCCGAATAATTATCTTCTTTTAACAACATATTTTTCTTAATAGAAAACTGATGTAGAAAAGGTAAAAATACTTTATCTTGCGAAATAATCATTGATTGCAAAACATAATCAATTTCATTGGGCATATCTTCTATTTTTAGATCGCCGATATTGATGGCAGCGTATTTTTCTAGAATACTATGATTGGTTTCTATTTGACCGATAGTAATTTTGTGTAATTCAAAATAAATATCCCAAGATGTGAAATTCACTAAATACACAGAATGTGGGCTAGCAATAGGAATATTAGGGTTTTGTGGATTAATGGTTAAATATATACCATCTTTAAATTGTTTTGTCGGTTTCTCAGAGCGAATATGAGTGTTTTTATTTTTAGTATTTTCACCATTTTCTAATTTTTTCTCTTTAATTTCATCTAAATTATTAGCAGATTTTACTAAAATTAGCTTACTTTCTTTTATAGGAATCTCAAAACCGAGACTATCCTCTACGATTACTAAATCGCCATAAATTTTTTTTACAATACCTTCTCCTATCTCATCGAGGTATTTTACTTTATCACCTATTTTAAATTTCATTTTATATAATCATAATATTTTCGTACTTTTTCTTTAATATCCCAAATGCAAGATAGACCTTTATCTATACGAACAAAATCTCCGGGTTCGAGATGATAAATTTCTCCTTCGCATTCTATCATTACCCTGCCTTCAATAATATAGCATTCTTCAGTATATTCATAAGAAATTGAGAAACGTGAAACATCTTTTTCCCAAATGGGCCATTTTTTTATTTTATCGAATTTATCAGCGTCAATATTCTTATTTATAAATATTCTATTCATATTTTAAAATATATTAATTACAAAATTACAAGAAATAAATTAAAAATTCAAATTTTAAATTTATAGAATACTTATTATTTTTGCATAAACATAATTCGATGCTACCAATAATATTAGCAATTTTACCTGCCATATTTTTTATCTTATTGATATATTTTAAAGATAAATACAGTAGAGAGCCTATCAAATATTTAATATTTGCTTTTATTTTAGGTATGATATCTACTCTACCAGCATCATTATTAGAAAATTTAATTTTTTCAAATATAAAATTGGGCATACCATTAGAAATTAGTGCTTTTGTCGAGGCTTTCTTTTTTGTTGCTTTTATAGAAGAAGGGATAAAATTTTTGATGTTTAGATGGTTTATTTGGCCTAAACATTATTTTGATGAGCCAATAGATGGTGTAGTATATATGGTAGCTATAGGTATGGGGTTTGCTTTTTTAGAAAATTTTGCTTTTATCTTTAATGATTTGTCCCACATATGGAGTGTAGCCTTAATGAGAGCATTGATGCCAACTCCTGCACATTTTGTTTTTGCAGTTGCTATGGGGTATTACTTTGGTTATGCTAAATTTAATTTTGTTAGAAAAAAGAAAAAATTAATGTTTTATGGTTTTTTGATTACCTTCATTTCACATGGTTTTTATGATTATTTACTCATGTTAGTACCTAAATATCCCTTCTGCCTATCAATAGCAATTGCTTTTATAATAATTTATTTAATAATAGCATTGAGACTAATTAATCGTCATCAAAAGCTTTCTCCTTTTGTAAAAAGATATAAATGGCAAAATGAACAAAATAGAAAGAATAGCGATGAATTAAAAAATCATTTGAATGAACTAAAAAAGAACCTTGAAGAAAAGCATTTAAACTAATTAATTTCTAATAAATATATAACAAATATTTGATGTCACTGTCAATTTTTATCTAACAAAACTTTTTATTCACTAATGTGTCAATTCAAAATTTCAATGTAAATTTGTAAAATTTATTAAAATAATATAATATCAATAAATAAAAAACGTATTATAATAAAAAAGTGAAAAAAACTATATTTAGCTTAATTTTATTAGTCTTAATGTTATTGAGTTGTGAGCAGGATGATCAATTAGGATTAGATATACAACCTCCTAGTGATAGGATAAATGTACAAGTAGATACTATTCCACTAATAGCATATACTCTAGCAGATGATAGTCTACTCACATCTAAGACCAGATATAATGTTGCAGGATATCTTTTTGACCCAATATTTGGGCTCACAGTAAGCAGTTTTTGTTCTCAATTAAAAATTTCTAAAACAAATATTGTTTTTGGTGCAGATGCTATTCCAGATTCTATTTTCCTATATTTGAAATTAAATAATATTTATGCAAAATCACGTCAAAATGATTTAATGACTTTCAATATTTATGAATTAGGAGAACATCTTTATTATGACAGTGCTTATTACTCTAATAGGCAAATCAAAAAAGGTAATCTCATAGGTACTATTACTTTTAATCCTTCAAAAATTGATAGCATTTACTTAGATACAGGTAAAATAGCTCCTACACTAAAAATACCTTTATCACTTAATTATGCAAAGAAATTCATTGATGCATCTTTTGAAGGTAAATTATTAAATAATTCGACATTTCAGCAATATTTTTATGGTATCGTAGTCGAGCCTGTTATAAATGGAAATCATGGTAATTTGATAATTTGGGACTTGGTAAATACAATTTCTAATGTTACTTTATATTATCATACTTCGAGCTTATCCAAAGTAAAAGAGATTTTTCAAATGGATGCTACCATCCAATGGTATTCAAATTTTTATCATGACTATAACACTGCATCATTAGATCTTTTAAATCAATTAAATGGAGATACTACTGGTGGTAAACAAATATTATTTTTACAACCTTTAGCAGGTACTAAAATTTTTATTCGTTTCCCAGACTTACAGAATTATTTTCAAGGTAAACGAGTAAATATTAATATGGCCGAGCTTTTAATACCTACATATAATGATCCGACATCTAGAGAATTTCCTATACCTTCTAAATTAACATTAGCCAAGATAAAAGACACTTTGGGGACTACTAGTTATGTGGATGATTTTCTTTTTAGTGAATCGATGTTTGATGGTTCTTATTATAGTCAAAAAAAGTATTATCGTTTTAGATTACCGAGATATACTCAAAATTTACTTCTTAATAGAGATGAAAATTTAGGTCTGTATCTGAGAGTTTCAGGTACTTCTATTTATCCAAATAGGGTAATTTTAAAAGGGACAGAAAATGGCATGAAATTAGTAGTTACGTACTCTTATGTAAATTGATAATTTATAAAATAAATAATCAAAGAATAAAATAAATTCAATAATAATATGTGTGGTATTGTTGGTTATCTGGGATATAGACAAGCTTTCCCAATTTTGATAAATGGATTGCATCGTTTAGAATATAGAGGTTATGATAGTGCTGGAATAGCATTATTAAATGATCATGGTCTCAAAATTTATAAAACTCATGGCAAAGTAGCAGAATTAGAAGCATGTGTGATTGACAAAGACTTGAGTGGTACTGTAGGAATGGGCCATACTCGCTGGGCAACACATGGAGAGCCCACGGATGTAAATGCACATCCACATTTTTCTCCCTCACAAAAGTTAGCAATCATTCATAATGGCATTATCGAGAATTATAAGACTTTAAAAGAAGAACTTTTATCTCGTGGTTATGAATTTAAAAGTGAAACTGATACAGAAGTCATTATCCATTTAGTAGAGGATATAATGAGAAATGAACATGTAGACTTAGTAGAAGCTATACGTTTGGCTTTATCTCAGGTAATAGGTGCTTTTGCTATAGTTATATTATCAGAAAATGACCCAGATACTATGATAGCAGCTAAAAGAGGTAGCCCTCTAGTCATAGGGGTAGGTAATGATGAATTTTTTGTTGCATCAGATCCTTCTCCATTAATAGAATATACAAACAAAGTAGTTTATCTAGAAGATGACGAAATAGCTGTAATGCAAAAAGAAAAAGATTTAAAAATTATAACAATTAAAAATGCTGAAAAGACACCTTATATACAACAACTTGAAATGAGCTTATCACAAATAGAAAAAGGTGGATATAAACATTTTATGCTAAAAGAAATCTTTGAACAACCACAAAGTGTGAGAGATAGTATGCGTGGAAGACTTTCTTTGTCTAAACAAACAATATCTCTAGGTGGTATAGTAGAATATGAAAATAAACTTTTGACCGCTCCCCGAATAATAATGATTGGTTGCGGTACATCTTGGCATGCTGGACTAGTAGGAGAATATTTATTAGAAGAACTTGCTTGGGTGCCAGTAGAGGTAGAATATGCTTCTGAATTTCGATATAGAAATCCTATATTAAATGAAAATGATATTATAATAGCTATTTCACAATCAGGAGAAACAGCAGATACATTAGCAGCAGTAAAATTAGCTAAAAGTAAAGGTGCCCTACCTCTGGGTATATGTAATGTCGTAGGCTCTTCTATAGCCAGAGAAACTGTCGCTGGTTCATATACTCATGCAGGACCTGAAATAGGAGTTGCTTCCACAAAAGCTTTTACAGCACAATTAACAATTCTTACAATGTTATCACTAATGCTGGGCTACAAAAAAGGTGTAATACCTAAATCTAGATTTATTCAATATTTACATGATTTAGATGAAATACCAGATAAAATGAAATTAACATTAGATAAAACTAATGATACTATTAAATCTATCGCTGAACAATTCAAAACTTCTAAAAATTTTCTCTACTTAGGAAGAGGTTTCTCGTATCCAGTAGCTCTCGAAGGAGCTTTAAAATTAAAAGAAATAAGTTATATACACGCAGAAGGCTACCCTGCCGCAGAGATGAAACATGGCCCAATAGCATTAATAGATGAAAACATGCCTGTCGTTTTCATAGCACCACAAAGTACTATATATGATAAAATTGTTTCAAATATAGAAGAAGTAAAAGCAAGAAAAGGTAAAATAATTTCTATCATATCTGAAGGTGACAATACTGTAAAACAATTGAGCGATTACTACATAGAGATTCCAAAAACTCAAGAATTTTTATCACCATTATTAGCTACATTACCATTACAATTGCTTGCATATCACATGGCTGTATTAAGAGGGTGTAATGTAGACCAACCGAGGAATTTGGCTAAATCAGTAACTGTAGAGTAAAAAGTGAATAGAGAGGGGATGATAAGGAGAATACTTAATCATTTATGTATAAATTTTTATATGCTATTATTTTAAAAATTTATTATTTTTGCAACAAATTTTATTTAATATGAAAAATATAGTTTCAAATCTCCAAGAGCACCTCTCGCAGGGTAAACAACTCAACTTAGAATTTCTTAATAATCTCTACAATAAGATGAAACTACAAGGCAACGATGTAGTAGATTATCAACATCTAAAAGCTCAAAGTGTCTCTCCACAATGTCCTAACTGTAAAAGCATTCATATTAAGAAAAATGGGCACCAACAAGGTCAACAGATGTATAAATGTAAAAATTGTGATAAAAATTTTCGTGAAACTACTGGTACCTTTGTCTACTACTTGCATAAAAAAGAATTAATGCTTGACTACATTCGCCTGATGCTTGAAGGAAAAACCTTACGTCAATGCTCTAAAGAACTTCGTATCTCTTTACCTACAAGTTTCGAATGGCGACATCGCATTATATCTGCTCTCAGAAGCTTCGAAAATAATGTAAACTTCTTTGGTATTATGGAAATAGATGAGTTGCAATTGAAATACTCTGAGAAAGGACGCAGATATAAAACGTTAGAAGAATATCTATTAGCCAAAGAGCTAAAAACTCACAATGTAGCTGTGCTATCTATGATAGACAGAAGTGGTAATATGTTATGTAAATTAACAGGTTTAGATAATGTGAAACGAGACCAGATAGATAAAATTTTATTATCCAGGATATCTAAGAATGCTGTGATTTGCTCACCAGATAATGAAGAATTCAAAAATCTGAAGACACAAAGTATAAAAGAAAAAACTATAATTACTAGAAGGACAAAAAAGTATGGACAGCATGGATTAGCAATAGTTAAAGACAAGGAAAATGATTTTGCAGGATGGATAAATTATAAATTTAGAGGGGTGGCTACGAAGTATTTACAGAGTTATATAATGTGGTATGTGGTGAAGCATAAATATTTATTGAGCAGAGTGGTGGATGATATAGGGAGAATGCTAAATTTAGCAGCGTCAGACTGGGAGGCGTGGTATGTATATATGAGGTTAAGATTAAAGCATAGGGAAAGGCTAACATAAATGTAATTTTCCCCTTCCTTTTAATTTTTTATTCCCATTTCTCAGCAAATTTGTAATTTCGTCTAAAATTTCATTATGATATACAATTTAGGTATTTACAATACCATTTTAAATCAGTTCGTTGCTGAAATGAGAGATAAAAACATTCAAAATGATTCAATGCGATTTCGTACTAATATGTTTAGAGTAGGTGAAATAATGGCTTATGAAATTAGCAAACTTCTCCCTTATAAAACGATAAATGTCGAAACTCCATTAGGTATTGCAGAATCAAAAATCCTGGCAGAGCAACCAATTTTAGCTACTATTTTGAGAGCTGGCATTCCTTTTCATCAAGGCTTTTTAAATTTTTTTGATAAATCTTCTTGTGCTTTTGTAACTGCTTATAGAAATCATTTGCATGGAGGTGAGTTTAATATCAATGTAGAGTATGTTAGCACCCCTTCTATTGAAAATAAAATACTTATCCTTTGTGATCCTATGCTGGCTACTGGTAATTCTATCATTCTTAGTTATAAAAAATTATTATCTCATGGTGTTCCTAAGCAATTACATATCGCATCAATTATAGCTTCTCAAACTGGAATAGATGACGTATCTAGAAATATTGACCATCCTGATTTCCATATTTGGTCTGCTGCTATTGATGAACGACTTGATGAGAATTATTACATTGTACCTGGGTTAGGGGATGCTGGTGATCTGGCTTTTGGTAAAAAAGAATAATTAGCTTTAATTTTTATTTTAATTTAGTAGAAATATTCTCGCATGGTTAGTGTTTTAAGTTTTTTATTTAAAAACTTCTATTTACTTATAATTGCTGCTACTAAATTTATGTTTACTACTACTACAGCTAAAGTTGCGGGATTAAATTTTTATGAAGCTTTTTCTGTAACTGCTCTTGGTGGCATAATGGGTTACTTTTTCTTTTATTATCTTTTTGACGGTGTCATACGTTTATACAACATTATTTCTAATCATTACAAAAATCCTGATAAACCGCAAAAACCTAAAAAAAATGTTCCTTATAAAAAAAGAAAAAAATATGTCAAGTGGGTAAGACATTACGGTTATTGGGGATTGATAGTTTTCACTCCTTGTTTTATTTCTATTCCATTAGGAGCTTTTTTGCTTAGAAGATATTTCCCGCACAAACATGGAAAAGATTTGATTGTTTCTTTTGCTATCGTCATATGGGCAAGTATTTATACCTTTGCTTTATATTTTAATGAAATGCTTAATATTTTATGAGAAAATTATCTTTATTATATGAAAATATTAAAATAGCTATTTCTGCTATTTTCACTCATAGAACGAGGGCTATTATAACTATTTTGATAATTGCTTTTGGTATAATGGCTTTAGTCGCCATATTATCATCAATAGATGCCATCAAAATGTCGTTTTCAGAAAGTTTTTCGCGCATAGGTGGACAAAGCTTTTCTATCACAGAATTACCACAAAATAATTCTGAAAATAAAAATGATAGAATAGAAAAAACTCCTATTTCCTACGTGGAAGCTGTAAATTTTAAAAATCATTTCGATTATCCAGCTATTGTTTCTATTTATACTACTATAGCTGATCTTTTCACTCTTCGATCTCAATATGCAGAGACTAATCCTAATATTCAATTAACTGCTGTTGATGAAAATTATCTCAAATCTTCTGGACTAACTCTCGAAAATGGCAGAGATTTTTTGCAACAAGATATAGAATCTTCTAAACAATATGTAATATTAGGTAAGGAGCTCGCTAACAATTTATTCCCTTATGAAATTGATGCTATACAAAAAGAAATTAATATTCAGGGAATTCGTTTTACTGTGATAGGAGTTTTAGAAAAAAAAGGTTCATCATTAGGTAGTAATATTGATAGGATGTGCATTATACCCATCACAACTGCAAAAAAATATTTTATCAATGCTGAAACCAGACATCGCATTAATGTGATGGTACCTGATGCTTCTAAATTGGATGAAGCAATAGATGCTGCTACAAGTCAGTTTAGGCAAATTAGAAAGTTAAGTGTAAAGCAAAAAGATAATTTCCAAATACGAAAAAGTGATTACATCGTTAATACACTTATGGATAATATTAAATATCTAAGTGGTGCTGCTGTAGTTTTAGGATTAATTACTCTTTTAGGTTCTACAATAGGTTTGATGAATGTACTGCTGGTAAGTGTTACTGAAAGAACTCAAGAAATAGGTATTAGAAAAGCATTGGGAGCAAAAAGAACTGATATTAAAACTCAATTTTTTATTGAGAGTATCATCTTAGGACAATTAGGTGGTATCTTGGGAATAATTTTAGGAGTCTTGAGTGGTAATCTGGTAGCATATCTATTAAAAATAGGAACAGTATTGCCGTGGGCATGGATGATTTTAGGACTGTTCATTTGTTTGATTGTTAGTATTTTAGCAGGTCTTTTGCCAGCATCTAGGGCTGCTAAGTTAAATCCTATAGAATCTCTTCGTTATGAATAAATTAAAAAATAAAAATTTTATTCCTCTAATTTTATTAATAATGCTTCTAGCTACTTCTTGTAGTGTGCCAAAGATGTATCCAGATAAAAAATTTATTATTAAAAATGAAATTAAAATTAATTATGATACATTAGATACATTTCAAACAATTAATAAATCTGATTTTAATTCATTTGTTCGATTGAAACCAAATAGAAAATTCCTTTTCATTTTTAGATTTTATAGCTCTATTTATGCTTTTGCAGATCTGAAATTAGAGGATAGATCTAGTATAAAACAACAAAAATATGATGAACGAATAGCAAAGAAAAAAGAAAAAGGTAAAAAAATAAATTATGAAAGGGAACAAAAAAAATTAAATAAAGGCCTAAGAAATTATCTTTTAAATCAAGTGGGTGAACCTCCTACATTTTATGATCCACATATTTCAAAAATATCTACTGAACAGATGCAATTATTTGCTAAAACAAAAGGATATTTTTATGCAAAAGTATCTGATAGTCTAATAATGTCTAGAAAAAATAGATATACTCTACGTTATGAGATCAATCTATGTAGACCTTATATCATATCTTCAATAGATTGGACCTTCCTCGATACCAGCATTGACCAAAATATTTTAAAAAATTTATTTGTAAAACCTTTCAATTATAACAATGTTTTTTTAATTAATAATATTAATTGGCAATATTTGAATAATTCATTTGCTTTAACAGTTCTAGATTATGCTGCAGAGCTACCATTAAAAACTGGTATTATCTACGATGAAAATTTATTAGATGAAAATAGAAATTTGCTTGCTACTCATTTGAGAAATAATGGATATTATAATTTTTCTAAAACATTTATCCAATATGAGGCAGATACTACATTAGGCAATTATAATATGCATATTAATACTTTGATTTTCCCATATCAAAAAAAACTTAACGATACAATTATTTCTTTACCTTTTCAAAAATATAAAATCAGTAAAATATATATTAATTTGGGATATAATCCATTATTGAGTAAAGAAGAGTTGAAATTAGACACTGTATTATATATTTCCACTTTGAATGCAGATACATTTTATTTTGTTTATCCAGATAATTTTTATTTTAAACCCAAAGTGATAGAAACTAAGATAACTCTTAAACCTAATCAATACTATTCTGAACAAAGAGGTTATAGGACTGAGTCTCTTTTGCTGGATATACCTATTTTTAGTAATACTCAGGTAGAATATATACCAGATTCATCGCGACAAGGTAATTTTTTAGTTGCAAATGTTAATATTAATAGATATGACTTGCAAAGATGGGGTATTGATTTTGAAACTACTACATCTAGTGGTATTTATGGAGTTAATACTACCATATCTTATCTTAATAGATCTATTTTCAATGGTGGTGAATTATTATTGTTTCAAGCCAAAGGTGGTTTAGAAGTAGAACAATTATTTAGCAGCAATAATCTTTTCAGAGCTTATTATTTCGGAGCAGATTTATCTTTATCTTTCCCAAAACTGATGATACCTTTTATCAAAAATATTCAAACAACTGTAAATACAAAACCTAGCACTCAAATACAATTATCCTATTTATTCCAAAAAAGAATACAATATGATCGTACTCTCATCGCTGCTAGTTATAATTTGCAATTCAATGAGACCAGGTATAAATATCATCAAATTCAAGTACCATACATTAATTTAATTAAAATAAAACCTGATAGCGCTTATAGCGAAGTGATAAATTCACTCCCTAGCAGATTGAGGTATGGCTACGAAGATTATTTATCTGTAGGTGCTAGATATAGCTATACTTTATCTAATAAGACAAAAAATAATGAAAGAACTCCATATTTATTTTTTAGGTTTAATGGAGAAACTAGTGGAGAGCTCTTCTGGCTATATTATCAAATATTCCCATTAAATACAGACCAGAAAGGAGCATTAAAAGTGTGGAATATACCTTATGCTCAATTTATAAGAACTGATGCTGATTTTAGGATATATTTCCCAGGAGAGAAAAATGTTTTATCTGTTATTAGAGCATTTATAGGTATGGGCTATCCATATAAAAATAGTATGTATATGCCTTTTGAGAGAACATACTCTATCTCTGGTCCCTCTGAAATACGTGCTTGGCCTTATAGGTCTATAGGTCCAGGTGAATATATTTCTACTAATAATAAAGATTCTTTGATAGAACGTGGTTCAGAAATTGCTGCTATTCTAAATCTAGAAACTCGATTCAAAGTATATAATTTTATTAATTTAGCTCTATTTGTAGATTTAGGTAACGGATGGTCTGTTAGGAATAATGCTCTTTATCCTGGTGGTAAATTTGAATGGAATAAATTTTATAAACAAATATATGTGGGTACTGGAGTAGGACTCAGATTAGATTTTAATATTATTGCTATTCGTTTCGATTTTGGATTTCCTGTATTTAACCCTTCTATGCCTATAGATAATAGATGGTATTCATTTAAAAAATCTATGAATAATATGAATTTTAATTTTGGCATAGGTTATCCATTCTAAAAAAATTAAAAAAATTTTTTGGCAATTCAACTTTTTATATAATTTTGCCAAGCAAAAATTAAAAAAATATGGAAGCAGAGATTATTCATTATGACATTCCATTATGGGCAATTATCCCATTTGTACTAATGCTTTTAGCTATTGCTATATGTCCATTAGCCTTCCCAGCATGGTGGGAAAAAAATAAAAATAAATTATTGGTTTCACTGCTTTTAGGTGTACCTACAGCCATATGGATGATAGCTCAAGGACTTTCATCCAATTTAGCTGATTCACTAATTTTTGACTATCTACCATTTATCATACTTCTAGGATCTTTATTTACTATTACAGGAGGAATACATTTGAGAGGTGATATAGAGGCTAAGCCTGCACATAATTTAATCTTTTTAGCTTTAGGTGCTGTACTTGCCTCGTTTATGGGAACTACTGGTGCAGCAATGTTGCTTATCAGACCATTAATAAAAACTATTTCAGAGAGACAATATAAAACACACACAATATTGTTTTTCATAGCTATAGTAGCTAACTGCGGTGGCTTGCTCACTCCATTAGGTGATCCTCCATTATTCTTACTTTATTTACGTGGAGCACCTTTTACATGGTTTTTTAATCTTTGGAAAGAATGGGCTTTTATAAATGGTTTATTGCTATTAATTTATTTTCTAGTTGATACATACTATTACAAAAAGGAAGCTCCTGAAAACATTAAATT
>JAPXMM010000072.1:0-13051 GCA_033809015.1 Bacteroidales bacterium | reverse complement strand
GTATCACTCTCAGAGCATCCTAATGTATGGGTACTATTATAATTTGTTACTGTAACCGAGTACAAACCATCCATCTCTATATATAATAATGAATCTACTAGACCATTGTTCCATAAATATTCATCATAGCCACCACCAGCATTTAAAATTAAAGGCATACCTTCGCAAAGGGTAGTATCTTCTCCTAAATCTATTACTGGATTATCTATAACGTCAATAGTAAGTGGATAAGTAGAAGTATAAGTACACCCATATTCATCATAAACAGTAACATATGTGTTATAAACTCCACCAGTATCAGGTTTAAAAAAAGCAGTGCTATCATTAATTGGGTAGAAACTTTGTCCATCCCAATCAATAGAATCAATAGCAACAGAATATTGCCAGCCAGCTACCCCCGAATTACTTGACAAAGTGAGCATCCACTCAAAGACCCAACCATTATCAGCACCCCATAAATCACAAATTTCTATATTCCAAGTACCATTTAGAGGACATCCTATGAGACCAGTAAAAGGATTTTCAGGATCTAAATAATTAGTGTGATTTATTGTGTCAGTAGCTGGAATAGGTGATGGTCCTGCGCCATCGACATAATTTAATGTACCTTGATAAGTATAATTAGAAACTTCTGACCAACAGTAAAGCCATGGTGTACCTGGAATATTTGATGGATTATTAGCATCACATCCTGATGAATAATCATAAGCCTCTCCTAAATAATTACCACCACTATTATCGTATGAATCTAAGACAACACTTTGATTGTTTGGACAAATAATTTTAAAAGATAAATCCCCTGCGAATGAATGTTCTATAGATATACAGATAGATTCAATATCACTAGTCTGCTGTACTGTAGAGCCGGGAGGAAATTGATCAAAAGTAACTGGTGTACCATAGCACTGAGTAGCACAACTAGGTCCATCAGGGATAAAAGTTAATACATCATATACTCCTTGTGCTGTTATGACATTACTAAATGGGGTGACCTCGACCACATTACCACTTCCTATACCACCTGTTACTATTACTGAATCACCTTCACATAAATCAGGTACTGGATTTATACCAGTTATAGGATTATTACTTATGCGTACTTTATATCCAAAGGCTATTGTATTTGAGCACCCAAGAGAATCTGTAATAGTAAGAGATAAGTTATATCCAGAGGGAATATTATAGTGATAGCTAACAGCAGGACCGTATAAAGTAGTACCATCACCCATACTCCATGCAAATGTAGTATTTGCTGGTGTTTGATTATAAATGATGTGGTTATCTGGGAAAGTAGAATTATCTGTTTTAACAGCTAATGTAAGGGTATCATATGCACATAAATTAATATAATAATCAGGTGTGGGTAGTGGATTAGTTAATATACTATCTAAAACTGGTGTAATCCTTTGGCACATTTTAATACAACCAATAGCAGAATTCCATCCAGCAGCATTACCAGCTCCATCAGTTTTGAATCTAACTGTTAGCCTGCCACCAGGATTATTTATAGTAGCTTGAACAGCAGAATTTGCAGGTGTTAATGGATTAGCTTGTGAATATTTAATTAACACTGGTGAGCTAGTATTAGGTCCATCATAAATAATCAATGTATCACCAGCAGCTAAACTCATAGATGCGAATTCTATTTTTATGTGAGTATATGTGGGATCAGTAGAATAAAAAGTTATCCATCTATCCTGATTATTAGAATAATTGCCACCAGAACCTCCATCGTCATAAAACCAAAATCCACAAGCTGCTTTTTGTGTATTATGTGTACTAGCATCTAAATTAATAGTTTGGTTTTGTCCAAAAACTATTGTATTTGATATTATTAATGAAAATAATATAAATAATTTTAATCTTTTCATAATGTATTAATTTTGTTTACCAGCTTGATATTTATTCCATAAATATCTGCCAGGTTTTACATATAAATAATATGGTTCATTTTTTACTTTAATATATTGATAAGTATCGGGTTTTATCTCTATGCCTAGTGAAAAAATATCTAAAAGTTTATGATTTTTAATAACTTCATCGAAATTAGTGATTTCTATCTCGCTTACTTGCTCTCCACCTAATCTTTGTTTCACAACAGACTCATCCATTATCAATACAGCATTATCTAGGACAAATTGGTAATATCCTAAACTATCTGGATAATTTTTTTGCCAAAATATCAATTTATCTTTACCAAAATGTTTCTCTAATCTAGAATCAAATTGTTGAGAATATGATAAAAGAGTAATCATATTTATAAGTAAAAATAATAATAATTTTTTCATATTTAATAATTTAATATTTAATGCAAATTTAAATATAATTTTTTAAATAATGTAATAAATTTAAAAAAAATTATCATAAAATGGAAGTTTAATGTAGTAAAATAAAATATCCATATTCATCTTTTGTAATATTATTTTCGGTAGTGTAGCTAATTTTGTAAGTATAAACATCTTGAGGGCAGATTTCTCCTTTAAATCTACCATCCCACATAAAGGCAGGATCATCTGTATAGAAAATTGTTTCTCCCCATTTATTAAGAATTCTAAATGAGAAGTTTTCTTTTTTTATGCCATCAGCTGCAATATGGAAATAATCATTTACACCATCAGAATTATATGGAGTGAAGGCAGTAGGTACAATAACAAGTGGATAAATAGTGCAATCTTCGATTGTCATATTTACAGTAGCAGTAGCAGTATCGCAACCTATTACCATTACTTCTATAGGATAAATTCCTACAGGTGGACGATAAACATAATATACTGGTTCTTTTAACCCTATAGACCATTTGTAGGTATATAAATTAGGATTGTGAGGTTGTAGAGCTGATAATTCGAAAATATCATTATGACATGCGGTAATCTCTTCTGGGAGATTTATTATAGGAGTAGGTAGCAATTTTACATATATTGTATCTGCATCGCCACAGGCATTTGAATCACCATAATATACTTTAACCCAATAATTCCCTAAATTATTTACTTGTATAGAAGGAGTATTTGCTCCTGTAGACCAGATATAAGTAAAACCCGATCCTGGTTGAGAAGCATCTAAAATTATTGGACCTTCTGTAACACATAAATCTGGACCTAAATCTACAGATGCTACAGGTACAAACATTACTTCAATAGTATCACTACTAGAGCATGATACTGACCCACTGCTATTATAATTTATAGCTGTCACAGAATAAATACCAGCACTATCTATTGTGATGCTAGGAGTCGTAGAATAATTGCTCCAATAATATTCATCAAAATCGGGTCCTGGAGTTAGTGTAAATATAGTGCCGTTACATAATATTGTATCATCACCTAAATCAACAACAGGATTTGGTATTACATTTAAATTTATAGGCATATTAGAATTATATATACAACCATATTCGTCATAAGCTGTTACTAAGAAACTGTATGTGCCACTACTATCTGGTTTGAAAAGAACAGTAGTATCATTAATAGGATAAAAATAAGGTCCTCCCCAATTTAAAGAATCGACATTAACTGTATATTGCCAGCCAGCTACTCCAGAATTACTAGATAATCTGAGCATCCACTCAAATACCCAACCATTATCGATACCCCATAGATCACAAATCTCTATGTTCCATGTGCCATTTAGAGGACAACCTATTAATCCACTGAGAGGATTTTCTGGTGTTAAATAATTTGCATGAGTTATAGTATCTGTAGCTGGTATAGGTGAGGGTCCTGAGCCATCAACAACATTTAAGGTACCCTGATAACTATATGAAGAAACCTCAGACCAACAATATAGCCATGGTGTACCTGGTGCATTCTGAGGATTATTAGATTCACATCCTGATGAATAATCGTAAGCTTGTCCTAAAAAATTACCACCACTATTGTCATAGGAATCTAAAATGGCACTTTGCCCATTAGGACAGATAATTTTAAAAGATAAATCACCAGCAAATGAATGCTCCATAGAAATACATATAGACTCTATGTCACTAGCTTGTTGTACAGTAGCTCCATTAGGGAATTGATTAAAAGTAACTGGTGTACCATAACACTGAACAGGACAATTAGGACCGTCTGGTATAAAAGTAACAGAATCATAAATACCTTGAGCTGTTATTACATTACTGAATGGATTTACTACAATGATATTCCCCGAATTAATTCCACTAGTTAATATTATTGAATCACCTTCACATATGTCTGGCACTGGATTAATACCTGTGATAGGATTATCACTTATTCTCACTCTAAAACTAAAAGATAAAGTATTTGTGCAGCCCATAGTGTCTGTAATAGTAAGAGATAAGTTATATCCTGATGGTATATTATAATGATGGCTGACAACTGGTCCATATAATGTATTGCCATCACCCATACTCCATGCAAAAGTAGTATTTGCAGGTGTTTGATTATAAATGATATGATTATCTGGGAAGGTAGAATTGTCTGTTTTAACAGCTAAAGTGAGAGTATCATATGAACATAAATTAATATAGTAATCAGTCGTGGGTAGGGGATCAGTTAATATGCTATCGAGAACTGGTGTAATTCTTTGACACATTTTGATACATCCGATTGCAGAGTTCCATCCAGCAGAAGTACCAGACCCATCAGCTTTGAACCTAACTGTTAGTCTGCCACCAGGATTATTTACAGTTGCTTGTACAGCAGAATTAGCAGGTGTTAATGGATTAGCTTGCGAATACTTTATTAATACTGGTGAGCTTGTATTAGGTCCATCATAAATAATCAATGTATCACCAGCAGCTAAACTCATAGATGCGAATTCTATTTTTATGTGAGAATATGTAGCATTAGAAGAATAAAAAGTTATCCATCTATCTTGATTATTAGAGTAATTGCCACTTTCCCCGCCATCATCATAAAACCAATATCCACAAGCTGCTTTTTGTGTGTTATGTGTACTAGCATCTAATTTAATGGTTACGTTTTGTCCAAAAACTATTGTAGTTGATATTATTAATGAAAATAATATTAATAAATTTAATCTTTTCATAATGTATTAATTATGTTTACCTGCTTGATATTTATTCCATAAATATTTGCTTGATTTTACATACAAATAATATGGTTCATTTTTGATTTTAAAATATTGATTCATGTCTGGTAATATTTCTATACCTAAAGAAAAAATATTTATTAGCTTATGATTTTTAATGGCTTCATCGAAATTCGGTATTTCTATTTCATTGACTTCTTTTTGTCCGAGATTAGTAATAGCTACATTTTCATCCATTATTAGAAAAGCATTATCTATTATAAATTCATAATATCCTAGGCTATCTGGATAATTTTTTTGCCAAAATATCAATTTATCTTTACCAAAATGATCCTCTAACCTCGGGTCAAATTCTTGAGCAAATAAAAATAACTGACAAATTACAATTAATAAACTTAATGTTATTTTTTTCATTTTGTTAATTTTCTTTTAATTAGACATTACAAAATTATAAAAGTTTATTAAGATAACAAGAATTATTTTGCAAATCCGTTAAAAATCATTAATTTTACAAAAATAAAAAGCGACTCTCATGAGAGTCGCTATGTCAAACCCTAAAAAACATTTGATTTATGTCTTTATAAATGGATATAAAAAATTTATATTACAAAATAATACAAAAAATTTATTATATTAAGTTAATAAAAGTTAAATAATGTTAAAAAATGTTAAAACAAAAAATCAAAAATAAAGAAAAACGTTGGACAATAACTATTTTAATAGTATCAGGTATATCATTCATTGGTATATTATTGATACAATATTATTTTATAAAATCGACAATAAACGCAGCACTGGCTAATTTCGACAAAACTATCCAAGAGAGTATGTCTAAAGTGATTTACCAATATGAAAAGCAAGAAATAGCAGATTTATTAGAAACTAAATTGAGTAAATATAAAGGTGCTAGAGTAATGCAAACAATAGATTCGCTAAACAAAGAATTATTTAAATCATTAAAGGATGTAGGCCTAGACACCACTCTGTCTGACAGTGTAATTAATATAAGTAGAGAGAGAATTAGAGTACAAATATATACAAATAAATATGGTGAGCTTGTACAAAAGGTAGATACACATATCATTAATATAGAAAAGCAGCACGCAGATAGTGCCACATTATTGGATATTTCTCAAAAATCTAACCTACCAGTTAGCCAAGATGAGAATGTAAAAGATCAATTAGATAGTATGGTAGGGTGGGTGAGAGTGCCAAATATCATATTACCATTTAAGGTAGATTCTGTTTATCAAGCTGTAGATAGGTTTCTCAGACGTAGCTTCATCATAGGTGATGTGATGGAAGATTTTTTCAATATCAAACATTTCATTCCTGTAGAGCAAAGGATAAATGCTAAAGCATTAGATTCATTAATTGCCAACTCATTAGCAGAAAATAATATAAATATAAAATACTATTTCGGCATTTATAGTCCCCATAGACAAACTATGTTTCTAGAAAATGATTCTATTTCAGCTGAAGAAATGCTACAAAAAGGCATGATGTTTCGATTGTATCCAAGCGATTTATTTGCACCTCCAGAATATTTGATTATATATTTTCCCAATAAAACAAGTTATATTTTATCTACATTGAGTAATTTTCTATTTTTATCATTATTACTAATATTAGGTGTCTTAGGTTCATTTTCTTTCATAATATATAATTTAATTAGACAAAAGCGTTTATCTGAAATGAAAACAGATTTCATAAATAATGTAACGCATGAGTTGAAAACACCAATAGCAACTATCGACATTGCTTGCAAAACTATTAATAATTTGCCACCAGATGAGGCTAGTAGAATAATAAAAATTATAAAAGATGAAAATACTAGAATGCAAACTTTGATAGAGAAAATACTTCAAACTTCCCTATTAGATAAAACCTCCATACAATTAAATTTAACTAAAATTAATCTAAATAATTTTCTAACAAATTTGTTAAAAGACCTAGAACTATTTTTAAAAGATTATAATGCTATTGTACATACAGAATTTGATATAGAAAATCCAGTAATCATGGGTGATGAAGTGCACTTAAGACAAGTATTTTATAATTTAATAGATAATGCGTGTAAGTATGCCAAAGATCATCCTGAAATAACTATTAAAATAAAACAACAAAATACTAAATATTTAATTGTAGAAATTGCAGATAATGGCGTAGGAATAAAAAAGAAAGATATCAAACATGTTTTTGATAGATTTTATAGAGTATCTACAGGAAATATTTATAATACTAAAGGCTATGGATTGGGTCTCAGCTATGTACAAGCAATAGTAGAAGCTCATAAAGGTAAAATAGAAGTAATAAGCGAAATAAATAAGGGCACAATTTTTGATTTATATTTTCTATCTATTAAAAATGATGATTTATGAAATATAAAATTTTTTTAGTAGAAGATGATAAACATTTCGCATATGTGCTTAAAAGCTTTTTAACAACTAAAGGCTATGATGTTGATTGGTGCGAAAATGGAGAAATAGCTTTAGAAAAATATAAAAATAATCCTTTTTATCATCTTATGCTTGTAGATATAATGATGCCTAAAAAAGATGGTATTACTCTTGTGAAAGAAATAAGAACTATCAATCCATCAATACCTATAATTTTTATTACTGCAAAAAGTCAAAATGAGGATATATTAACTGGTTATGAGGTGGGAGCAGATGATTATGTGATAAAACCATTCTCTGTAGATATATTATTAGCTCGTATACAAGTGTTACTCAATAGAGTTTATCCTAAAACAAAAGTTACAAAATTAGAAGCAGGTAATTCTATATTAGATGTTAATAGGAATGTTTTAATTTTAAATAATAAAGAAGAAATCAAACTATCACCTATTGAATTAGAAATATTGAAAATATTATTTCAAAATATAAATAATATAACTACAAAAAATGAATTATTAATGCACCTATATGGAGATGTAGATTATTTCAAATCTCGTACTTTAGACGTATACATAGCTAAAGTGAGGAAATGGATAAAGCAAGATTCACATTTAGAATTAATAAGTTTACCAAGGCAGGGATATAAGTTAATTAGTCTAAAATAATTATCAAACAAATAAAATATTAGCTAGCTCTGATACATTAGCAATGAAATTTAATTTAATTTGCTCGTTATTATCTTCTTTGATAGAATTTTCTTTAATAGGAGCAGTAATAAGATGTTTAAATCCTAATTTAGAAGTTTCTTGAATTCTTTTTTGTAGCTGCGAGACAGATCTCAACTCACCATTGAGACCTATCTCAGCTGAGAAAGCCATCAAATGAGGTAATGTTTTATCATTATAAGAAGAAAGAATAGCAGCAACAACAGCACTGTCTATAGCTGGATCATAAATACGAATGCCACCAGTAACGTTTACGAAAATATCTCTATTATTTAACCTTAGCTCTAATCTTTTTTCTAAAACTGCTAGTAGCATACCCAACCGATGAGGATCATAGCCAATAGATGAACGCTGCGGAGTTCCATAAGGAGAAAAACTAACTAAAGCTTGCACTTCAATTAAAATAGGTTTATTTCCTTCCATGACTACAGCAATACTACTACCTGGAGTATCAGGTTTATAAGTTTCTAGTAAGTATTCACTAATATTACTAATCTCTTTTAAGCCATCCTGTACCATTTCAAAGATTGCTAATTCCGGAGCTGGGCCGAAGCGATTTTTTAAAACTCTTAAAATACGATAGCCATAGTTTTTGTCACCTTCGAAATGCATGACAGTATCTACCACGTGTTCTAATACTTTAGGACCTGCTATGAATCCTTCTTTGGTAATATGACCAATTATAAAAATCGGAATATTTTTAGTTTTAGCAAGTTCTTCTAATTTAACAGTACATTCTCTAATTTGTTGCAGACTTCCGGTGAAACCAGATAAATCTGGATCAGCAATAGATTGTATACTATCGACGACGACAAAATCTGGAGAAACTTCATTAATGGCTTGAATGATGTTAGGAAGAGATACTTCATGAAACAAATAAAATTCAGAATGTGGTTCACCAAGTCTCTCGCTGCGATATTTTAATTGTCCTAAACTTTCCTCACCAGATACGTATAAAACGGTAGAGCCATTTAATCGCATCAATTCTTGCATTAAAAGTGTAGTTTTACCAATTCCAGGTTCACCAGCTAATAAGATTATAGATCCTTTTGTTAATCCACCACCTAAAATTCTATTTAGCTCATCGCTAGGAAGATTAATTCTCTCAAAATTATCATAACTAATGTCTTGAATTAATTTGGGATATATGGATAATAGATTTTTAGATTTAGATTCAGTTTTATCAATTAACTGTTCTTCAATAGTATTCCACTCACCGCAATTAGTACATTTCCCCAACCATTTAGTATAAGTAGCACCACAATTACTACATATAAATATTTTAGTTGTTTTTGCCATTTTGAATATTTTGTTTACAAAAATAAATAAAATTAGAGTTTAGCTAGTTTTTTTAGTTTAGCTATTTGATCTCTCATAAAAGCAGCTTTCACGAAATCTAAATCTTCTGCAGCCTGTTTCATTTCTTTTTCTAGACTTTTAATTTTATCATTTAATTCTTTTTCTCCATAATAGAGAGTTTGAGTATCTGCGACATAATAGATTTTTTGTATTCCACTATTGGCGTCTTTATAATCATTATAAATCAAAGAATCGCTAATATCTTTTTTCACAGTAGTAGGAATGATATTATGCTCTAAATTATATTGGATTTGCTTTTCACGACGTCTATTGGTTTCTTCAAGCATTTTATGCATAGACTCAGTAATGCGATCAGCGTAAAGAATAACTCTGGAATTTACGTTACGAGCAGCTCTACCAGCAGTTTGTATCAAACTCCTATAATTGCGTAAAAAACCTTCTTTATCAGCATCCAAGATGACTACGAGCTCTACCTCAGGCAGATCTAGTCCTTCACGTAATAGGTTTACACCGACTAAAACATCATAATCTCCAGCTCTCAAACTTCTTAGAATTTCTACTCTATCTAGAGTCTCTACATCAGAATGAATATATCTGGTGGGGACGTTTAAATCGGTTAAATAAGCAGTAAGCTCTTCAGCCATTTTTTTTGTCAAAGTAGTAACTAAAACTCTACCTTCATGCTCACGTACCTTTTGAATTTCATTTAACATATCATCAATTTGGTTATGAGTAGGTCTGACAAAGACTTCTGGATCTGGGATACCTGTCGGTCTAATAATCTGTTCTGCAAAAACACCATCAGTTTTCAGAAATTCAAAATCACCTGGAGTAGCACTAACATATATCACTTGATTTATCAAAGATTCGAATTCATCAAAAGTAAGAGGTCTATTATCCATAGCAGATGGTAATCTAAAGCCATATTCTACTAAAATTTCTTTTCTAGTTCTATCGCCGCCATACATACCTCTTATTTGAGGAATAGTGACGTGGCTTTCATCTATTATCATTAAATAATCTTGTGGGAAATAATCAATTAAGCAAAAAGGACGTTCGCCAGGTTTGCGATCATCGAAATATCTAGAATAATTTTCTATACCACTACAATACCCTAGCTCTTTCATCATCTCTAAATCATTTACCACTCTATCCTCTAGACGTTGAGCCTCTTCGTACTTATTATTTTTTCTCAAAAAATCTAATTGCTCTCCTAAGTCTAATGTAATCCTATCAATAGCACGGAATAATTTTTCTTTTGTAGTCATAAAAATGCTAGCAGGATAAATAGTTACCTCATCAGGAGTAGATAAAAGAGAATAATCTATGCCGCTATAGGTTTCGATTTTTTCTATTTCATCTTCAAAAAATAAGACTCTATAAATTATCTCACCATAACCTTGCATTATTTCTAGCGTATCACCTTTTAATCTGAAAGTACCAATTTTTAATTCGGTATCCTCGCGATGATATAGTGCATTTACTAATCTTCCTATTAATTGTTTTGCACCAAGATGCTGACTCACCTTTATATTAAAAGAATTAGCTAAAAAATCATTTGGATTTCCTAACCCATAAATACAAGAAACAGAAGCCACTACTATCACATCACGACGTCCAGACATTAGAGCAGCAGTGGTTGCTAATCTCAATTTTTCTATTTCTTCATTTATAGACAAGTCTTTTTCGATATAAGTATTTGTAGATGGGATGAAAGCCTCAGGCTGATAATAATCGTAATAAGAAACGAAATATTCTACCAGATTATCTGGGAAATATCTTTTGAACTCTTGATAAAGCTGAGCTGCCAAAGTTTTATTATGACTTATGATGAGAGTAGGGCGTTCTACCTGAGCTATTACATTTGCCATAGTAAAAGTTTTACCTGTACCAGTGGCACCCATCAATATTTGATATTTTTCTCTTTTATTTAAACCCTTGACCAATTGCTCGATAGCCTCTGGTTGATCTCCTGTAGGTAGATATTCACTTACTAGTCCAAATCCCATAAATCTTTACCTCTAATTTTCTAAAATTATCTATAAAATTAATCATATTTTTGTAATTATACAAATATTTTGACTTTTATTATTTAAATATAAAATTCCTCAGATATCACTGATTTTTTGAGCTATTATCTCTACAGTAGCACCTTTTTTTATAAAACCACTAATCATGTATTCTAAAATAGCAGGTAATATCAGCAAAAATGTTAAAAGTAAAAGGACAATAATGTAAAGTATGTTTTTATAAACTGGATAAGGATTTTTTAAAATATTAAATAATTTATTAAAAGGTTGAAAGAAAAAATTGCCAAAACTCAAGATGAAACTTGAGACATTTTGAATAAAATTCCAATGATTAATTTTTTTAATAATAAATCCATTTTCTTCCAATATTAAGGTAAATTTCGAAATATTAGGGATATGCAAATGATAGGGTGGATCTAGATGAAGCCAATTAGATCTAAAAAAATGGAACTGGAAACTATTAGCATTAGGGATATTTATATAAAAAAAGCCATCATTTTTTAATAAATAATTAACATGTTTAATAAGAGAAAGAGGATTGTAAATATGCTCGAAACTATGATTGCAAATAATCATATCAAATTTGAAATTAGGTAAATAATTAAAAATATTTATAGATAAAACTTCTATTTTAGTATTTTGTTTTGCTCTCTTCAGAGCTTTATTTTTTAACTCTATACCTATAAAATTTCCATGTTTTTTTTTAGCTAAATAATCTAATATTTGGCCATCACCACAACCAATATCTAATACATTAACATTTTTACTAAGCCACTTAGATAATTGTTTACCTTTATAATGTTGAAAAAAATCTATAACTCTTTGAATAAAAGGGAACGAAAATTTCTTAGTATCCGAACCGAAATAAGAAGCAGGATAAATATTATTTGGTTGCTGAGGATAGATAGTAATACTGCCACAAAATGGGCATAAATATATAGAATCGTTGTCAATAAAAATCTCATGCATATTGTTTAAATTTTTTAAACAATATGCACAATTGTGCACCATAAAATTATTTTATTTACTATCGTTATGATTAACTTTTGCTTTTTGCAATCTTCGTTTATTTCTCTTAGAAATTCTAGTTTTTCCGAATGTTCCGCGGAATAACTTACCTCTTTTTGATCTTTTATCACCTTTTCCCATAATTATCAAATTTTTTAATAAAACAATTAGTAAATAAAACAGTATTAAACTTTGTCATTTGCAATAGTATTAGATACCTCAGCAGATGAGCCATGATTATATGCTGGGCATGTTTCACGTGTTTTACACGAAGCTAATAATAAGCTAGCAAATATAAGAATTACAAACAAAATCTTTTTCATTTGAATAAAATTTTTAATAGACAAAAGTATAAAAAAAAATTAATATGAGAAAAAATGTGTTGAGAGGAGGTGGGTGAAAAAAGGGAATTGGAAATAGAGATTACATTTATGTTAGCCTTTCCCTATGCTTTAATTTCAACCTCACATACACATACCACGCCTCCCAGTCTGACGCTGCTAAATTTAGCAGCCTACCTATATCTTCTATCACTCTATTCAATAAATATTTATGT
>JAPXMM010000071.1:7754-13182 GCA_033809015.1 Bacteroidales bacterium | reverse complement strand
GGATTTATGTAATTGATATTTGTATAATGAAGCTCTATATTTATCCAATTATCATAATTTCGTAACCAATAGCAAGCGTTGTGATCTGTAATTTTTAATTGGTTATTCTCATTTTTTATTTCTACTGCATTTATTATATTTTCTCCACCTTTTAATATTATATAATTTGTACTATCTTGAATAAGATCTAAATTTATTCTACCATTTATATATAAACGATCAATATTTTGTAGTGGAATGGTAATTTGAGAATATTTACCCGCAGAGATGTAGCATGTTTCTTGTTTACTACATGAAATAGCAATAATTATTACAATTGCAAATAATATTATTTTCCTCGCCATACTATCCCCCATTCTATCGCATCAGCTTTGGCATAATGGCTGCGCAATGATAACTGTGCTCCTAAATTTTTTGAAAAAAAGTATCTCAAACCGAATCTTGTGTAAAAAGGTTGATATTTAAAAGCTACATTTCTCACATAAATACCTACCTGGAATATCAAATCGATTTTATCTATGTGTACATCCCATCCTCCTTTTAGAGATAGTTTTAATGGTATCACCTTATATTTATCCAAGTCATAATTTTTTGTTTTTACATAATCAGGTAAAGAATTATCCCAAATAAAATCAGTACCTATCAACCATTGTACAGCATCATAATGAGTTAAATAATATTCAAATCCAGTAGTGTAAAGAGAATAATTAACATTGTTGACTTTATTTTGTTTTGTAGAATACGCCCCAAATATATGATATTTTGATTGTAGTAATTTATTACTATCTATATGACTTGTTTTACTATTATTATTGTTATTATAGTAGCCAAAAGATAAATGGATGCTAGGAATATTTAATCCAGCATTTGGCATTTTTATGGCTCCATTAGAGAAATGATTCCATCTGAGTTGTAAATCTATCTGTAATGGATTTTTTTGGTATAATTTAAAATCAAAACCGAAGTTTACATAAACATTAAAATGGGAACCTATAGCAAAATTGCGATAATTATCTTCTGAATGATGTTTGGTCAAATATGATATGCCACTACCAGTGAAAAAATAAATTTTTTCTTTATAAATTCTAAAATATACATCTGCTAAAATGCTATATGCATTTCCTAAAACTTCATTATTACTTAAACTAGTATAATATGCCTCTATTCTATATCTTTTATTGCTCTGAGTAGTGTCAAAAGGTTTATATATATTTTCATAGTATAAACTAAATCCTGCTGGATGATGTTCTATGAAATTATACATTTTTTTATAATGTGGGAATAAAAATCCATAACTCCCACTCAATCCTATTGACTGTTGAGAATATAAAGCTAAATGTATTAATAAAAATAAAAATGTTAGTATTTTTTTCATTAATTAGCAAAAATAGAAAATTTTTGAAAATAAATAAAAACATTAAATTTGCATAGAAAGAATTCACAAATATGACATCTATTTTTCCAAAAAATAAATCAAATAGTTCAAATACTTTACATCTTGCGACAGATATACACAATCATGTTTTACCAGGGATAGATGACGGCTCTAGAAATATAGCAGAGAGCATAGAGATGCTTAAAGCATTCCAATATTTAGGATATACAAAGATAATAGCAACACCACATGTGCATAGCGAAAGATATTGGAATTCTACTGAAAAAATTATTATGGCTGCTAATGAGCTCTTCACTGAAAAAGAAAAAGAAAAAATTCCAATACAGATTGTTATTTCTGCAGAATATTATGCTGATGAAAATTTTTTAGATTTATTAAATAAAAATGATGTACTACCTATTGCTGATAAATATTTATTGTGTGAATTTAATTTTTATTATTCTCCTGATGATGCCAAATTAATAGCTAGAGAAATAACAAAAGCTGGATACAAACCAATATTAGCACATCCTGAGAGATATGAATACTGGAACGACAACATTGCAATATTTGAAAAACTTAAGGAATATGGTTTTTTATTTCAATGTAATCTACCATCAGCAGCTGGATATTATGGACCTGCAGCTAGGAATAATTTCAATATTTTAGCAAATAAAAATTTTATAGATTTTTTAGGTACAGATGTTCATGATGCATCATCTTTATTACACCTTAGAAATATTATACAATCGAGTATTATACAAAAAATTCTACCTAATGTTTTGAATTATTTTTTATAAATAAAAAATTCAATTGAAATAGGCGTTTGATAATAAAATCTTTATCAACATTTTGTCGTTTTACAATGAACCATAATGGTTGTGTGTATGTTTTTGTTGCCGATTGCGTATAACGGCTGAGTCTATGAAGCGTTGCGAACTACGGAATATATACTTAACAACCCGAAGAAAGATAAAGCGAGGCACATACGTTTAAATATGCACCTCACTAGCAATGCTTTATGAGCCTTTGTTATGGGCTTATTTCTTTTCGTAATATCTTAATCCAAAAAAAGAAATCAAGAAAGCTACTAAAAAGCTGACTATTGATTTTATTATATAATGGTCAGTACTCAAATTCTTTTCTGATGCAATTAACACGGAGAAAGTGCTAACCAAAGAGATTATCACTGAAATGAAAAAGATTTTATTTTTCATATGTTTATTATTTTTAAATTCCTCTACTCATATGGCTTTTCAGATTCAACCCCGTTTTTTTAAGTGGTTTCTGGTCTCCACTTGATTTTAGCCTTTGTTATGGGCTGGTTATCGTTCATTTTTAGATTTTTAGAAAAGGGGCGAACTAAAATTGCTCCATATCTTAACGAACCGCTGTATACTAGAACCGTACGAACAGTAGTGTGAGAGGTTTTCCAGAGCAGCATTTGGCTGTTGGGGCAGCATACTCGATTATGTGCAGGTTATTATTTGAATTTAATTAATATTGCATTATCACCATCAGTAGTTAATACAGCATCAAAATTTCCAACCTTGCCTTTTGATTCTCTGTTTACTGCTTTGTCCACCATTGTTTTTACCATATTTTCAATGGTTGGACTAACTCCTAAAACTTGAGCAAAAGCAGAATTTACCTTATCAACTGTTTCATAATCTTTTAATGGTTCACACATAATATAAACTTCTTTCCCTTGCATTTTAGTTACTCTAGCAATGCCTTTTTGTTCTTGATTTCCTTCCTTGAATTTTATTAATATCGCATTATCGCCATCAGAAGTAATAATTGCATCAAATGGTTGAACTTTCCCTTTTTGTTCTTTAGTAACGGCTTTGTCCACCATTGTATTAACCATATTTGAAAGAGTTGGACTAACACCGATCAATTGTTCTGCTACTGAACTTACTTTGTCAACAACATCATAATCGCGAACAGGCTCACACATAACATAGACTTCTTTACCTTGAATTTTATTAACTCTACCAAGCTGATTATTGTCTTGTTGAGAAAATGTAACTTCTGAAAGCATTAATGCTAAACAAATTAAAATTAAATTTTTCATTTTTCTTTTTGTGTTAAATTCCTCTACTCATATGGCTTTTCGAATTCCGCCCCGTTTTTTTAAGTGGTTTCTGGACTCCACTTGATTTTAGCCTTTGTTATGGGCTGGTTATCGTTCATTTTTAAGATCTTTAAAAAAGGGGCGAACTAAAATTTCTCTTAATCCACCCCTTAAAATTTAATTTAAATTGACAATTGAATTAGTGAATAATAATAAAACTCTTTAGTTACCAGTCTATATTGTCAAGTGTCAATTGAATTGGTGAACAAGTATTTGCAGTAAAATTTACAGTTCCAGACCAATATTCATAACCATCTTGATCTTTAACACTATAAGTATATGTTTTATTCTTAACATTACCTAAATTTTTTGTCACTGTAACTGCACCATTTTGCCCACATTCTGGTGCACCTTGCCAATAAACAGAGGCAGCAGCAGAACCTACTAATGTACCATCAATATAATACTTTAAAGTGACAGCATCAGTTAATAATAAAAATTCAGCAGCTTCTTCATTATACCAAAATACTACACGACCTTCATATTCACAACTACCATCATCCTCTTCGGCATCAGCATTATAATTAATACTATCAGGGTCTGTACAACCCTTTTCTTTTGCACAACTTGTGGTTAAAATGGTCATTGAACCAATTAACATAGCGAGAAATAAAAATTTAATTTTTGTCTTTTTCATATATTTTTGTTTTTTAAATTTTCCTACTCATATGGCTTTTCGGATACCGCCCCGTTTTTTTAAGTGGTTTCTGAACTCCACTTGATTTTAGCCTTTGTTATGGACTGGTTTTATTTTTCAAAACGCTTCTTATTTGATTTTAATCCTGTTTGGTCATACATAATCATTGAGCCTTTATAATAAGCATTTACAGTTTTGCCATTTGCTAATGTTAAAGTTATATCAAAAATATAATCTGTCCCACTCTGAGAAATAATAACATTACCACCTGTACATATATCAAACAATGTTCCCAATTCTGTTTCAATATTGAAATTAAGAGCTACTCCACCAGTTGAAAAGGTCTGTGCTGCATAATTATTTGAGAAAATATATGTTCCAGGATTTAAACTAGTTGGAGAAGAAGACCATAATTCAAGATAAATTAAATTTCCATTACCTATTATATCTTCTTGTGTTATTGTAATACCATCGCTTACCAAATAAACGTCAAAATTATAGTAAGTAGTTTCGCCATCCCAATTGCCATATTTTTCTAAATATCCTTTTGTCAGGGGATAATTATTACCATCATACTTTATTTCATTAGCTTTAGTTACAGTAATTGTTATGGATGAACTACTTGATTTTTTACCGTTTTTAGAAAAAGATGTTAATAGCACATTATATATGCCTGCATTTTCATATGAATGCGTTGGATTTTCTAAAGAGGAAGTTGTTCCATCTCCAAAATTCCATTCATAGGTATAACCATCAACTGTAGTATTGGTAAAAGTTATTACTTCACCCGTAACAACAGCAGTCTTACTTGCTTTAAAACTTGTTAAAGGTTCTTTTTGACAACTGGTGAATGTTGCAATTGTAATAATAACTGCTGTAATAATTAAAATTTTCATTTTCATTTCATTATATTTTATTTGTTTTCCTACTCATATGGCTTTTCGGATACCGCCCCGTTTTTTTAAGTGGTTTCTGAACTCCACTTGATGAAAATTTTTTATTAGAAAATTGTTCATTTTCTATATTAGCTAAATAATATTCATGGTGGCCTATTTTTTACCATGATAATAATATCCAAATTATCACTACACATAGTATATTTAGTTTGTTATAAAATTATTCTTATTAGTATAAATGCTTAACCCATCATGAAACATCATATAATTAATATATATTGACAATGCAAAATTATATAATGTTTTTAAATAAACAAATTTTTTTCATTTTTTTTTATTTTTTTTGTTTTATTTATATAATCATAGATTATCAAGCGTTTTTG